>JAYUHT010000091.1:0-6836 GCA_043766725.1 Burkholderiales bacterium
GCGGCTGCTTCGAAGCTCACACCACGCAGGGCGTGGATGCCGCCGAAGCGCAGATCCACGCCCTGCACGGCCAAGGGCAGGCCCGGTGCTGAACCTGGCGCCGGGCCTGGTGCTGGGCCGGGCGCTTCAGGCATCGCCGTTTTGCAAATAGGCCAGCAGGTTGCGCTTCATGGCGTCGAGCGTGACGGCGCTGGTTTCGAGTTTGGCATCGCTGATGCCGGCCAGAATTTGTGCGTTCATGCGGTGGTTGAGCTTGCGCATCTTGGCGATGAGTTGCTTGCTCGTGGGTTGAAGAAAGACGCGGTTCACGCGGCGGTCGGTGGCATCGGCTTCGCGGCGCAGCAAGCCGCCTTTTTCAAGCCGGTCGATCAGGCCGCCAACGGCCACCTTGCCCAGATCGAGTTCTTCAGCCAGTTGCGACTGCGTCATGCCGTCTTGGCGCGACAAATGCGCCAGCACCCACCACTGCGAACGCGTCACGCTCATGGGCTTGAGGCAACGGTCGAATGCGCTGCGGCGCAGGCGCGACACGTCGTGAATCAGGAAGCCCAGGCGCAATTCCCAGTCAATGCTGTGCGGGTCGGTGGTGGCCATGCGGCGGGGCTTTCTGCTTGAACGATCGGTCAGCTTGCGGGTGAATTTGTGGCGCGAGCGCGGGCATAGCTTTCGTACCAATCGAAGGCGCCAGGGTTGGCGCAGGCATCCTTGTTCACCACTTCAGCCAGGGCGCGCCCGAGCATCAGCTTTTTCACCGGCAGCTCTTGCTTCTTGCCCGTGAGCGTGCGCGGCACCTCGGCCACTTGCACGACTTCATCGGGCACGAAGCGCGGCGAAAGATCATGGCGGATGCGCTGCTTCAAGCTGGCACGCAGCGCGTCATCGAGCACCAGGCCGGCTCGCAGCACCACGAACAGCGGCATGAAGCTGGGTTTGCCCAGGTATTCAATATCGACCACCAAGCTATCGACCACCTCGGGCGCGGCCTCCACCACGCGGTACAGCTCGGCCGTGCCCATGCGGTGGCCGTGGCGGTTGAGCGTGGCGTCGCTGCGGCCATAGACGATGGCGCCACCGCTGGGCGTGATGCGCAGCCAATCACCATGGCGCCAGACGTTTGGATAAACGTCGAAATAACTTTCCTTGTAACGCCTGCCTTCCTTGTCGTTCCAGAAGTACAGTGGCATCGACGGCATGGGTTTGGCGCACACCAGTTCGCCCACCTCATCAATCAGCGGCTTGCCAGCCTCGTTCCAGGCCTGCACGTCGGAGCCCAGCGCGCGGGCCTGCATTTCGCCCGGCACGGTGGGCAGCTCGGGCGAGCCGGCCAGGAAGGCGCCGGCGATGTCGGTGCCGCCGCTGATGACCGCCCACCAGACATCAGCGCGCACCTCGCGCGTGCCCCATTCATAGGCCTGAGGCGGCAGCGGCGAGCCGGTGGCGCCCAGGGCGCGGATGCGCGAGACGTCGATGAAGCTCTTGGGCGACAGGCCCTCTTTCAGGCAGCCGGTGTAGTAGGCCGCGCCGGCGCCAAAGAAGGTGGCGCGCGTGGCCTGTGCGAAACGCCACAGGGCGGTGGTGTCCGGGTAGCCGGGGTGGCCGTCATAGATGCACGCCGTGGTGCCGTTCAGCAGCACGCTCACGGCCAGGTTCCACATCACCCAGCCGGTGCTGCTGTACCAAAACAAGCGCTCATCGGTGCCAATGCTGGGGTGGATGTCGAGGTGAAAGGTGGTGGACTTGAGCTGCTCCAGGATGACGCCACCGTGGCCATGCACGATGGGCTTGGGCAGGCCGGTGGTGCCGCTGCTGTAGACGATCCACAGCGGGTGCTCAAACGGAACGTTAACCGGCGCCACGCGCTGCGGCGTGGCCAACATCTCGCTCCACAGGCGCACCTGGCCGGCCCAGCCTGCGGCATCAAAAGCGAACGGCCCACCCGGCGCGCCGGCGTCATCCAGATACGGCACCAGCACCAGCGTGCGCACGCTGGGCAATTCGCGCAGCAGCTCAGTCACCAGCGCGCGGCGATCAACCACCTTGCCGCCATAGGCCGTGCCGTCGCAGGCGATCAAGACCACGGGGGCGATTTGCGCAAAGCGGTCGCGCACCGTGCCCACGCCCATGTCGGGTGCGGTCAGGCTCCACACCGCGCCGAGCGAAGCCACGGCCAGAAAGGCCACGGCCGCCTGCGGAATATTGGGCAGGTAGGCGGCCACGCGGTCACCCTGCTGCACGCCGGCTGCGCGCAGGCTGGCCGCCAGCGCCGCGGCCTGGTCCACCAGCGTGTGCCAGCTGATCTCCAGGCTGCTG
This sequence comes from Burkholderiales bacterium, assembly GCA_043766725.1. Taxonomy (GTDB): domain Bacteria; phylum Pseudomonadota; class Gammaproteobacteria; order Burkholderiales; family Burkholderiaceae_C; genus Rubrivivax. Next base: position 2,311 of record JAYUHT010000091.1, read on the forward strand.
CCCTGCGCCTGCATGCGTTCATTGCGGAACACGATGGCCGGCTGGCCGGCGGCGTCACAGGCCTGGGCGTGGCGCACCACCTGCGCGGCATAGTTGAGCTGGGTGCCGGCGAACCAATGCGCGGCGGGCATGGCGTCATTCGACAGCACTTGCGTGCATGGTGTGGGTGAACGCAAATCGAAGTACTGCCACATGGCTTGCCAGAAGGCCGCCACGTCTTGCACCGACCACTGGCGCAGGGCTTCATAGTCAGCCAGCTCCAGGCCGTGCTCGCGGCGCAGCCAGTCACGCAGTTCAACCGTTTTCGCTCGGTTCATGACAGTCTCCGCTGTGCTCGACGGGCCTTGCGCTCGGGGGAAACCCGTGCGGCCATCGCCACCGGGCCTTGCATGCTTTATCGTTCACTAGCGTATCATCAATCACAGCAAGATTGAGGCTCACCGCCCCTCGTTTAAACCCTGGTTTCCAACTCGAATCTGCCATGACTGCCACCGCACACGGCCTGTTGGCCACCACCCGCTACCTGCCGCGAGCGCGCCTGGAACGCAGCGAAATCTTGGCCCAACACCGCTGGATGGCGCCGGGCCTGCGCGGCCTGGCCAAGGGCCAACGCAGCCTGGCCAACTGGGACGAAGACAGCGTGACCATGGCCGTGGAAGCCGGCCGCGCGCTGCTGCGCGCCGTGCCGGCGGCCAGCGTGAATGAACTCAGCCTGGCCAGCACCACACTGCCGTTCGCCGAGCGGCTGAACGCCGGCATCGCCGCCGCGGCACTGGGCTTGCATGAACAGGCCGTGCTGCGCGATGTGTCCAGCAGTGCGCGCGCCGCCCTCACCGAACTGGCCGCGGCGCTGCAACGCCCGGGCACGCCGCACCACGCCGTGGTGGCGGCCGAGCGGCGCATCGGCCGCCCGGCCAGCGCGCAGGAAATGATCTTTGGCGACGGCGCGGCCGGCGCGCTGGTGGGCCCCGGTGAGCCCATCGCCACCTTCGTGGCGCACCGCGGCCTGCACGCTGACCTGGTTGACCACTTCCGCTCCAGCGGCCAGGAGCACGACTACGGTTGGGAAGAGCGCTGGGTGCGCGACGAGGGCTACATGAAGCTGGCCGTGGGCACGCTCAAGGCGTGCCTGGAAGCGGGCGGCGTGAAAGCGGCCGAGGTGGCCCATTTCGCCATGCCCGCGCCGCTGGCGCGCGTGAACGAAGCCGTGGCCAAGCGCCTGGGGTTGGCTGCGGCCGCGCTTGTTTCGGCCGAGCATGAGGTGTGCGGCGACCTGGGTTGCGCGCAGCCCATGGCCATGCTCGACATCGCCTTGCGCCGCGCCCAGGAAGGCGAACTCATCCTGGTGGCCGCCTTCGGCAGCGGATGCGACGCCTTGTTGCTGCGCCGCACGGCCGTGCCCTGCCCGGGTGAGGTGCCCGATGCTGGGCGCAGCGAGAAAAGTTACATGAAACTGTTGTCGTTTACCGGCCAGGTCAACCTGGAATGGGGCATGCGCGCCGAGATGGACAACAAAACCGCGCTCACCGCCGCCTGGCGCGACCATGCCCGCGCGGCGCGTCTGGAGGCCGGCCGCTGTGGCGCTTGCAGCACGGTGCAGTTCCCCTTGAGCCACCTGTGCGTCAACCCGGCCTGCCGCGCGCAAGACCAGCAGGCGCCACTCAGCCTGGCCGATGTGCCGGCCAAGGTGCTGTCGCACACCAGTGACTACTTGTCGTACACGCCTCACCCGCCGTTCCAGTTCGGCCACATCGACTTTGAGGGCGGCGGGCGCGTGATGATGGAATTTGCCGACGTCGAACCCGATGAACTGCGCAGCGGTTTGCCCGTGCGCATGGTTTACCGCGTGAAAGACATCGACCGCTTGCGGGGCTACCGCCGTTATTTCTGGAAGGCGACGCCAGTGCGTGAAACTGAAAAGGGGAACTGACATGGCAAGCGGCATCCGCGACAAAGTCGCCATCCTCGGCATGGGCTGCTCGCGTTTCGGCGAGCGCTGGGATTGCGGCCCCGAAGACTTGATGCTGGAGGCCTTCAATGAAGCCTTGGCTGACGCCAACGTCACCACCGCGCAGATCGAAGCCGCCTGGTTCGGCGTGTGCCTGGAAGAGAACAACGTGGGCAAGACCGCCGGCCCGCTGGCCGTGGCGCTGCGCCTGCCGCGCATCGCCGCCACACGGGTGGAAAACGCCTGCGCCACCGGCACCGAAGCGCTGCGCGGCGCGGCCTATGCCGTGGCCTCCGGGGCGTACGACATCGTGCTGGCCCTGGGCGTCGAGAAGCTCAAGGACACCGGCTACGGCGGCCTGCCCGTGCGCACCCGCGGCGTGGCCAACGACCTGTGGCTGCCCAACGCCAGTGCGCCCGGCGCCTTTGCGCAACTGGCCAGCGCCTACGCCGCCAAGCATGGCCTGGCCATGAGCGAACTGAAGCGCGCCATGGCGCATATTTCGGTGAAGAGCCATGCCAACGCCGCGCTCAACCCGAAGGCGCACTTGCGCAACGTGGTGAGCGAGGAAGACGTGCTCAAGGCCATGACCATCGCCGCGCCGCTGGGCCTGTACGACTGCTGCGGCGTGAGCGACGGCGCGGCCTGCGCCATCGTCACCACGCCTGAAATCGCGCGCGCGCTCAAGCCTGGCACTGAGCTCATCACCATCAAGGCGCTGGAGGTCTGCGTCAGCAACGGCGAGGAGCAGAGCTTCAACAGTTGGGACGGCGCCAGCATCGCCACCGCGCGCGAAGCGTCGGCGCGGGCCTACAAGAGTGCAGGCGTAACCAGCCCACGTGAGCAGATCCACATGGCCGAGGTGCACGACTGCTTTTCCATCACCGAAGCCGTGCTGATGGAAGACCTGCAGTTCAGCGCGCCCGGCCGCGTGGTGCACGACGCGCTTGACGGCGTGTTCGACCGCAGCGGCGCCCTGCCTGTGCAGCCCGATGGCGGGCTGAAATGCTTTGGCCACCCGATCGGCGCTTCGGGCCTGCGCATGGTGTACGAGATCTACTTGCAGATCCACGGCCGCGCCGGCGAGCGGCAACTCAAGCAGGTGGACCGCGGCCTGACGCAAAACCTGGGCGGCCACCCGCACCAGAACGTCTGCGCCATCTCCATCATCGGCCGCCACGGCGCTTAACGCTTCACATCACTGGAACGAAAGTGACTGACATGACCAAAGCCTACAAAGACATCCTCTACGACGTGAGCAATGGCGTGGTGCGCATCACGATCAACCGCCCCGAGGTCTACAACGCCTTTCGCAACCAGACGCTGGAAGAGTTGATCGACGCATTGAAGCGCGCCGACGAAGAGCGCAGCGCCAACGTGATGGTGCTCACCGGCGCGGGCGACAAGGCCTTTTGCACCGGCGGCGACCAGAAGGTGCACTTGAGCGAAGATGGGCTGTACGGCCCGCGCGGCACCGTAGGCATGCCGATTGAAGAGATGCAGACCGCGCTGCGCGACCTGCGCAAGGTGAGCATCGCCCGCGTGGCCGGGTTTGCCATCGGTGGCGGCAACGTCTTCGCCACGATCTGCGACATCACTCTGGCCAGCGAAAAGGCCAGTTTCGGGCAGGTGGGCCCGAAGGTGGGTTCGGTCGACCCGGGCTGGGGCACGGCCTACCTGGCGCGCATCGTGGGTGAAAAGAAAGCGCGCGAAATGTGGTTCACCTGCCAGCGCTACAGCGCGGCTGAAGCCAAGGAAATGGGCCTGGTGAACAAGGTGGTGCCGCACGACCAGCTCGACGCCGAGGTCGACAAGTGGTGCGCCATGATCAACGAGATGAGCCCCACCGCGCTCACGATTGCCAAGCGCAGCTTCAACGCCGACAGCGAAAGCATCCGCGGCATCAGCTTCCAGGGCATCCAGACCGTGAAGCACTTCTATCAAACCGAAGAGAGCAAGGAAGGCGTGCGCGCGTTTAACGAACGACGTAAGCCTGACTTCAAGAAGTTCAGTTCATGAGTTCGCCCGGCGGCGCGGTGGCTGCGACCGGTGCTGCCGCGCAGGTTGACGACCCCGCGGCAGTGATCAGCAGCGTGCTGGGCGCCGATGGCGTGCTCACCGCCAGCATCAACATGCCCGGGCGCACGATGAACGTGTTTTCGGCCGGGCTGATGGATGCGCTTGAACGGTTGCTCGACCGCTGCGAGCAAGACGACAGCGTCAAAAGCGTCGTCATAACCTCCGGCAAGGCGAGTTTCCTGGCCGGGGCTGACTTGCAAATGGTGCGCGGCTACACCGAGCAAGCGCGCGGCGCTTCACATGAAGAGATGTTCGCGGTCTGCGGCCGGCTGGGCCGCATGTTCGTGCGGCTCGAAGAATCAGCCAAGCCCTGGGTGGCGGCGGTGAACGGCATTGCGCTGGGCGGTGGCCTTGAACTGGCCCTGGCTTGCCGGCAGCGCCTGGTGGCTGACGATGCGCGCATCCAGCTCGGCGTGCCTGAAGTGCGCTGGGGCTTGCTGCCCGGTGCCGGCGGCACGCAGCGCCTGCCGCGCCTGGCGCCGTTTGCCGCGGCCATGGA
>JAYUHT010000092.1:0-6831 GCA_043766725.1 Burkholderiales bacterium
TTTTGGTATTCGGCCAGCACCGAACGGAAACGCTGCGCATCGCCGTCAGCCTGCGCCATGACGCGGCCGCGGTAGCCCTCGGCTTCTTCGCGCAGGCGCGAGGCCGTGCCGCGCGCCTTGGGGATCACGTCGCTGGCGTAGGCCTGGCCTTCGTTCTTGAAACGGTCGCGGTCGGCACCGGCCTTCACCGCGTCGTTGAACGCCGCGGTCACCTGCTCGGGCACCTGCACGTTTTGCACGTTGATGTTGGAGATGACGATGCCGGCATTCAGCCGATCGAGCTGCGCCTGCACTGACTTGACCAAATCCGACGCCAGCGCATCGCGCTGTTCATACAGCACTGCGTCGACGTTGCTGCGGCCCACGATCTCACGCACGGCCGACTCGCTGGCCTGGATGACGGCGTCGTCGGCATTGCGGTTCTCGAACAAATAGGCGCGCGCATCCTTCAGCCGGTACTGCACGGTGAAGCGGATGTCGACGATGTTCTCGTCTTGCGTGAGCATTGACGAGTCGCGCAGCCCCGTGGCGGGCACCACGGTGTTGCGCCCCATTTCCACCGAACGCAGTTGCGACACCGGCACGGTTTCGTGGGCCTGGAACGGATACGGGTAACGCCATTGGATGCCGGCTGCCGCCGTGTAGGCATAGCGCCCGAATGAGGTGACCACGGCCTGCTGGCCTTCTTGCACGATGAAGACACCGCTGCCCAACCAGACCAGCGCCACCACGCCGGCCACCAGGCCCAGGCCGATGCCCGCACTCTTCATGTCGGGTTGAAACGGCGGTTCATTGCCACCGCCGCCGCCATTCGGGGCCGGGCGGCGTGGCTCGCCCTTGCCGCCGAACATGCCACTGAGCTTGCGGTTGAAGTCGCGCCACAACTCGTCGAGGTCGGGCGGGCCTTCATTTCGGCCGTTGCTCATCGCCAAGCGCCGGGCCGCTGCCGCGCACAGCTTGCTGGCGGCCAGGGCCAGCTCGCTGAGTGCCGCGCGGCCGTTGTGGGAGGGTGATTCGTGCATGGTCAGGCGTGAGGAGGGGTTTTAGATTGATCCAAGGCCGTTGCGGCAAAGCGCGGATCAGCGCCATCAGATGCGGGCGTGACCGGCGCATTCAAGCGCCGCGTCAGCAGGTCGGTGATCACTTGGCGCAGCTCAGGCAGGCCCGCGTCACTGGCAGCGCTGACGAAGACGCGCCGCGCGCGCACGCCATGAGCGCGCTCGAACCAATCAACCGTCTCGCGCGGCTGGCGGGTTTCTTCGAGCATGTCGCACTTGTTGAACACCAGCACTTGCTCGATGTCTTGGGCGCCGATCTCGGCCAACACACGCTCGACTTCACGGCTCTGCTCCAGCCACTGCGGGTTGGCCGCATCCACCACATGCAGCAGCAAGTCGGCGTCCATGGCTTCTTGCAGCGTGGCCTGGAAGGCCTCAACCAGCTTGTGCGGCAAGTCGCGGATGAAGCCCACCGTGTCTGACAACGACACCTGCTGCGCCACCCCTTCGAGCCACCAGGCGCGGGTGGTGGTGTCCAGCGTGGCGAACAACTGGTCGGCCGCCAGCGCGCGCGCTTTGACCAGCGCGTAGAACAGCGTGGACTTGCCGGCATTGGTGTAGCCCACCAACGAGATGCGGAACATGCCGCGGCGCTCGCGTGCCTTGCGCTGCGTGCCGCGCTGGCGCTTGACGCGAACAAGCCGCTCTTTCACGGTCTTGATGCGTTCGCCAATCATGCGTTTGTCGAGCTCGATCTGCGCCTCGCCGGGGCCGCCGCGCAAGCCGATGCCACCGCTTTGCCGCTCCAGGTGGGACCAGCGCCGCACCAGCCGCGTGGCGTCGTACTGCAACCGCGCGAGTTCGACTTGCAGCTTGCCTTCATGGCTTTGCGCACGCTGGGCGAAGATTTCCAGGATCAAGCCGGTGCGGTCAGCCACCTGCACGCCCAGATGTCGCTCAAGGTTGCGCTGCTGCGCCGGGCTCAATGACTGATCGAAGATCACGCCTTGAGCTTGGGTACCGGCCACCAGAGCCTTGATCTCATCAGCCTTGCCGGAGCCGACGAACAACGCCGCGTCGGGCGCCTTGCGCCGCGCCACCACGCGGGCCACGGCCACATCGCCAGCGGACTCAGCCAGCTGGGCCAATTCGTCCAGCGTGGCATCAAAGGCTTGCTTGGTGCCGAAATCCACACCCACCAGCACCACCGGCATGGCCGCTGGGCGCGAGCTTGATTCAGCGTGCGCGCTGGCGGTCAATTAGGGCGTTTCACCTGGTTCGCTGGCGGCGAAGTTCACCGCCCGACCCGGCACCACCGTGGAGATGGCGTGCTTGTAGACCATCTGCGTCACCGTGTTGCGCAACAACACGACGTACTGGTCGAACGATTCAATGTGACCCTGAAGTTTGATGCCGTTGACGAGGTAGATCGACACCGGCACATGTTCCTTGCGCAAGAGATTGAGGAACGGGTCTTGCAGCAATTGGCTTTTGTTGCTCACGATATTCTCCGTGATGGGTTGGCGAGTGCTGCCACGTTATCACACGCAGCGCCAGCACATATTCCCCAGGTAGGGCCGCGCGCCGACACTATTTTTCGGCCCGGTCGAAGGGGTTGGTTGACGAACGCATTTCGATGCGCAAGGGCGTGCCCACGAGCTTGAAGTGTTCGCGGATGCGTCCTTCCAGGTAGCGCTTGTACGAGTCACCCACATGGTCGAGCGAGTTGCCATGGATGACCACGATGGGCGGGTTCATGCCGCCTTGGTGGGCATAGCGCAGCTTGGGCCTAAAGTGGCCGTCGCGCGGTGGCGTTTGATGGCTCACGGCGTCAAGAATCAGCCGCGTGAGCAGCGGTGTGGGCAGCTTGCGCACGGCCGACGCATGTGCCGCCGCAATGGCTTTCCACAGCGGGCCCAGGCCCTGGCGCTTGATGGCTGATATGCGCAGCACCTCGGCATAGCGCATGAACGCCAGGCGCTGCGAGATCGAGCGCTCCAGCGTCTCGCGCTGGTAGGCATCGGTGGCGTCCCATTTGTTCACGGCCAGCACCACGGCGCGGCCGGTCTCCAACACGTAGCCGGCAACGTGCGCGTCTTGATCAGTCACGCCTTGCGTGGCATCGAGCAGCAACAGCACCACGTTGGCATCAGCCACGGCCTGCAAAGTCTTGACGACCGAGAACTTTTCAATCGCCTCGAAGACCTTGCCTTTGCGCCGCAGGCCGGCGGTGTCGATCAACTCGAAGTGCTGGCCATCGCGTTCGAAGGGCACGCTGATGGCGTCGCGCGTGGTGCCGGGTTGGTCGAACGCGACTAGACGCTCTTCACCCAGCCAGGTGTTGATGAGGGTCGACTTGCCCACGTTGGGCCGCCCGGCCACGGCCAGACGGATTGGCCGTATGCCGTCTATGTCGGCCGCGTCCTCTTCGGGTTCGGGCGGGAAGTCTGCCAGCGCGGCTTCGACGAGGCTGCGAATGCCCTGCCCGTGCGCGGCCGAAATCGGGTGCGGCTCGCCCATGCCGAGTTCATGAAATTCATTCAGCAACGGCGAGTCGCCCATGCCCTCGGCCTTGTTCACCGCCAGCAGCACGCGGCGTGCTCGGGTGCGCAGGTAGCGTGCAATGTCTTCGTCTTGACGCGACAAGCCGGCGCGCACATCCAGCACGAAGACCACCACGTCGGCCTCGGCCACGGCCTGCTTGGTTTGCTTGGCCATTTCCTTGACGATGCCGGTGCTGCTGTCGGGCTCGAAGCCACCGGTGTCGACGACGATGTACTCGCGCTCACCCACCACACCGTCGCCGTAGTGGCGGTCGCGTGTGAGGCCGGCGAAGTCGGCCACGATGGCGTTGCGGGTCTTCGTCAGCCGGTTGAACAGGGTGGACTTGCCGACGTTGGGCCGGCCGACGATGGCGATGACGGGTTTCACGCTTTGCCGCTGCGCCCGCGCAGGCAGGTCACGTCAATCAAGGCGAAAGGCAAACACCCCGCCTTTGCGTGTGATGACCAGCACCTGGTTGGCTGCCAACACCGGATTGCCCACCACCGCGGAGCCGTCAGTGGCCAGGCGCAACATCGGTTCACCATTGCTGCGATCAAGAAAATGCACCTGGCCTTCGCTGTCGCCCATCACCACCGTGCGGCCGGTGACGAGCGCGCCGCTCAGGCCGCGATACAGCATCTTCTCGTTGCTCCAGGCCACTTCGCCGGTGGCAGCGCGCCAGGCGGTGATGCGGTCGCTGGCGTCAGCGCCGACGATCAACTCGGCGTCGCCGCCCAAGCCGCTGGGGCCGGCGCTGTTGCGCGCCCAGGTCAAGGTGCCGCGTTCCACTTCGACGCAACCCACGGCCAGTTGAAACGCGCGCGCACAAACCTGGCTGCCATGGCGCAATGCCGGGCCGACCAGGTCGGCCAGACGCTCGACTTCATTCGTGCCGCGTGGGTTGCCCAAGGCCACTTCCCAATTCACCGCGCCGTTCAGCGGGTCAACCCCTGTCAGCCGTGCGCCCAGCCCGACCAACAAGGTGTTTTTGTAGGGCAGCAGCACGCCGGTCTGGGCCAGGCCCAGCGGTTCGCCCGGGCGTTGCAACGTCCACAGGCGCTGGCCATCGAGCGCGTCATAGGCATGCACCGCGCGGTCAGCGCCGAGCACGAAAACGCGCTCACCGGCCACCAGCGGCGCCGTGCTCACGCTGGCGTTCAAGCGTGTGCGCCACTTTTCGCGGCCGGCTTCGAAGGTGACGAGCACGTTGTCGCGCGTGACCACGCTGCTGAAGCGCCCATCGCTGCCCACGCCGGCTGACAGCCGTGCACCGGCCTGCGCACGCCACAACTCGCGGCCGCTTTGCAGATCAAGGGCCAGCACGCTGCCATCGCCGCCAGCCAAGGTGACGGAGCCGTCACGCACCAACGTCGTGAGGCCGAAGTCGACGTTCGCCAGTTGCGCCACCCAGGCCTGGCGGCCACCGATCTTGGGCGTCAGCGGCTCCAGCGGCGTGGGCTTTGGGCGATCAGACGAGCACGCCGCCAGCGTGACCAAGGTGGCGGCCAGAAGCCCGCGCTGAATCGAGCGCCAGCGCATCACTTGCCCACGCCCGATGCTGCAACGGATGCCGAACCTGATGCCGAACCTGATGCCGCACCCGATGCGGCGGGCGCAGCGCCCAGCGCAGTCAGCTTGGCCTGCACGAGTTGGCGGTATTCCAGCTTCACGTCCAGCCCCTGGTACGCGGTTTGATAGGCACCGCGGGCGTCGTCTTTCTTGCCCTGGGCCAGCAGCACATCGCCACGGCGGTCGGCCACCAGGGCCTGGAAATCGGGCGCTTTGGCGGCATCAAGTTGCTTCAGCGCTTCATCGTATTGCTTGGCATCCAGCAACAGGCCGGCCAGGCGCAGACGCGCGATGCTGCGGTACTCGTCTTCCACCGCGTTGTCGGCCACCCACGCCAAGCTGGCTCGCGCGGCGTCGGCCTGGCCTTTGTCATGCTGCACCTTGGCCGCCAGCAACCCGGCTTGCTGCGCGTAGGCGGTGCGGCCGAAGCGGTCTTTCAGGTCACCGAAGATGCGTCCTGTTTTCTCGGCATCGCTGGCTTGCGCGGCTCGTTCGAGTTCGCCGAACATGCTGCTGGCCTTGGCCGCTTGCTCACGCTGCCAATAGTTCCAGGCGTTCCAGCCGGCGTACGCCGCCAACGCGGCCAGCAAGAACCAGGTGATCAGGTTGCCGTATTGCTTCCAGAACGCCTTCAGGTCGTCGAGTTGCTCCTGCTCTTGCAGGTCTAAAGGTGATGCCATGTTGCGCGGAGTCTTGGAAGCTGGGGTCTTTGGGAGGCGGCGATTATGCGTTGCGCAATTCATGCGCCCAGGCCGGCACATCAGCCAGTTCGCGCAGGTGCTGCGGCTGGGCGGCATCGCGCAGCGGCTTGATGGCCACCTGCCCGGCGGCCAGCTCATCCGTGCCGAAGATCAAGGCGTGGCGCGCACCCGATGCATCCGCTTTCTTGAATTGCGTTTTCATGCTCGCCGCGCCCTGCTTGCCCAACGGGTGCACCAACACCGCCAGGCCGGCCGCGCGCAGGCTCTCGGCGCAGCGCGTGGCCTGCGGCAGCGCTTGCGCATCGGGCAGCACCAGGTAGGCATCGGGCGGGCGCGGCGGCGGCGTGATGGCGGACTGATCCAGCAAGTCGAGCACGCGCTCGATGCCCAGGCCCCAGCCCACGGCCGGCGCGGGCTTGCCGCCTAACATCTCGATCAAGCCGTCATAGCGGCCACCACCGCACAGCGTGCCTTGCGCGCCCAGCTTGTCGGTCGTCCACTCGAAGACGGTGAGGTTGTAGTAGTCCATGCCCCGCACCAGGCGCGGGTTGATGCGGTAGGGCTGGCCCACGGCATCGAGCATGGCTTTGACGCCGTCGATGTGCTTCAGCGACGCCTCGCCCAAGAAGCTCATCAACTGCGGCGCGCCTTCCACCAGCGCCTGCATGGCGGGGTTCTTGCTGTCCAGGATGCGCAGCGGGTTGCTGTGCAAGCGGCGCGTGGCGTCAGCGTCCAATTGATCGAGATGTTTTTCCAGGTAGGCGATCAGCGCGGCGCGGTGGGCCAGGCGTTCGCTCGTCTGGCCCAGGCTGTTCAGTTCGAGCCGCACATCGGTCAGGCCAAGCGCCTGCCACAGCGCGCGCGCCATCAAGATCACCTCGGCGTCGACGTCGGGGCCTTCGTGGCCTAGCGCTTCAACACCCACCTGGTGAAACTGGCGGTAGCGCCCGCGCTGCGGCCGTTCATGGCGGAACATGGGGCCGATGTAGAACAGGCGCTTGCCGCCGTCATACAGGTGC
>JAYUHT010000093.1:0-6825 GCA_043766725.1 Burkholderiales bacterium
TCCGGCGCGCCGGCCATGGCATGCGCAGGCCAGCAGGCCAGCATGTGCGCAACCAGCGCATGGGCCTCGCGCCAGGTTGCGTCGCCCGCTGCGGCGCCCTCCTCCAGCCATTGCGCCACCAGGCCGTCCAGGCTGGGCAACGAGGCTTCGAAACCGGCGCGCGCCAGTATTTCAAGCCGCCGCACCCGCGGCCACAGCACCAGCGCCGCGCGCTGGTAGCGGCGCTCGAACGACGCCCCTTCGTTGCCTGTGGCTTCGTGAAAGTGCTGCTCGTCGGCAGCCATGCTCTCAAGCGCATCAGCGGGGCAAACCTCGGTATCCAAAAAGGGCAAGACGCCCAGCGCTGCGGCGCCGCCATCGGGGCCAAGCCAGTGCGACAAGGTCAGCGAGCGCTCAAAAATCTCACCCACCTCGAACTCGGTGTTGTCGCCGTCGTCGTCATCGTCGCGATGGCGCCTCTGGTACGGCGACATCGAGTACCCGGTGTACTCGGCCGAGCCACTCTCTTCGATGCACAGCAGCGCGACATGCAAGTCGCAAGCCGCATCACGCGCTGCCGCTGCCAGCACGCCTGCGGTGGCAGCGTCGGCGCCTTTCAGCGCGGCGAACGACAACTCGGCCGGTGTATAGGCATGCTCGAGGGGGTAGACCAGTTTTTCTGGTTGGTCTTCGCGCGCGGCGGCTTGCCTAACTGACCAGCCGCGCAGCAACTTGTCGAGCGCGGCCGCCTGCTTCTCGTACGAAGGCGGGCGCGGCAAACGACCCTTGCCCTGGCGCAACAGGTTGTAGACCAGCACCAACCGGCAGCCCGATGTGACGGGCAACACTTCATGCGGGCAGTCGGCATAGAACGCGGCCCATGCCAGCTCGCTGGGCTCGCTGCTGCGCAGCGCCAGTCGGGCTTCGCGCTCGCGATGGCGCAGCACCAACTCACCTCCGGCATGCACCGAGGGCAAGGCAAGAATCAGCGTGGCGAACATGCCCGCTGACTTCTCGGTGTCGCGGTGGCTGACGAAAAAACTGCCCTCGTCGTAGACCAACAGTTTGTACAACTCAGACACCACGTTGGCGCCTGCACCCAGGCCACCGGCCGCGCGCTCGACCACGCTGGTCAGCATCGCGGGCCAATGCTTGCCCGTGATCTGCACATGATCAGCAGCGATCTGCCAGGTTCGGCGCACCGCCGCATCAACCAAGGGTCTCGCTGCCGCGGCCGAAGGGAGCCCGCTCGGCCATGGCGATCAGTTGAAGCCAGGTCATAGAGGTATTACGATACGAACTTTCGTAATGCTTGGAGGCCAAACATGGCGGACGCCACCACGATGACGACCAAGGGCCAGGTGACGGTGCCGCGGGAAATCCGCGACCGGCTCGGCCTGAAGTCCGGCGACAAGATGGCCTTCACGATGCTCAGTGACGGCACCGTCGTCATGCGGCCGAAGACGCGGCGCCTGGCGGAACTGGCGGGTTCGCTCACGCGCCCCGGGCAGCCCAAGGTGACCGTCGAGGACATGAGCCCTTTCAAGGCGACGGCAGCAACAAGGGCGACGAAGCGACGGGCGCGATGACCCGCCACACGAATGCTCACGGCTGCGCAGGGGCCCTGACAGGCGTCGCAGCTCTCAGCGCAGCGCGCACCGCGCCGCCCGCCCGGTGACCATCGCCATCGACACCAACGTGCTGGTGCGCTTGCTCGTGCGCGACGACGAAGCGCAGTACGCGGCGGCGCAGCGCCTGGTTGATCAGGCGGACGCCGCCGAAGAGCCGGTGCTGATCGTGCTGGGTGCCCTGCTCGAAACCGAGTGGGTATTGCGCGGCCGATACAAGCTCGACAAAGCCAGCATCGCGGGCGCCTTCAGCGCGCTGCTCGAAAGCGCCGACGTGGTGTTCGAACACCCGCCCACCGTGGAAGAGGCGCTCTACGTCTGGGCCCAGCACCCCGGCGCCGACTTCGCCGACTGCCTGCTCGCGGCGCGCGCGGCGCACCTCGGCCGCAGCCGTTTCCTGACCTTCGACGCCGGCGCGGCCCAGTTGCCCGGCGTCGAGCTGCTCGCATGACCGCTTCCGATGAAGCACCAATTTCCCAAGCGTCAGCGTGCATGCCAGGCGCGGCAGCCCCTTAAAGCAAGAACATGCCCGCCGCCACCGCCGTGGGCAGCAGCGCGCCGAGCAACAAACCGCCCGCACCGATGGACTCATCTTCAAAGCCGCGCCGCAGCAACGCCACGCCGGCCGGGTTGGGCGCGTTGGCGATCACCGTCAGGCCACCACCAGCCACGGCGCCGGCCACCAGCATGTATTTCGCTTCGTCGCTCATGCCTTCGAGCAGTGAGCCCAGGTAGGTGAGCGCGGCGTTGTCGGTGATCGCCGTCAACCCCAACGCGCCGAAGAACAGGGCCACCGGTTCGAGGCTGGAAACGATCGGCTGCAGCCACCATTGCTGCGCCCCACCCAGCACCACCAGGCCGGCCAGGAAGAAGCCCACCAGCAAGGCTTCCTTGATGATCAGCGGCGTCTGAAAGCGCTCATAGGCCTGCGTAAAACCCAGGAACAACATGAACAAGCCCAGGAAGATCACCGGGTGGTGCGCGAACGCCACCACCGCGGCGAGAAAGGCAAGATGGATGGTGCTGACGATGGGCGGTACGCGCGGCGCGCTGGCCTCGCCGCGTTCACTGCTCTCACTGGCCTCACCACGCGCCGCGCCGGCAACGCCAAGGTGCTTGCGCAGCAGCCAGGTGATGGCCGTGGCGTTCACCACCACGACGATGCAGGCCTTCCAGCCGAAGGTGGCCGCCATGAAGGCGCTGCTCCAGCCCCAGGTGGCCGCAACCATCAACACCGGTGGCGCCGCGAACGCAGTCAGCGTGCCGCCCACCGAGATGTTGACGAACAGCACGCCCAGCGCGCCGTATTTCAGCGCCTCGGGCATGCCTGCGCGAAACACGCGCGGCGCCAGCATCAGCGCGGCCAGCGTCATGGCCGCGGGCTCGGTGATCAGCGAGCCGATCAAAGGCACCGCGGCCAGGCACAGCCAGGTCTCGGCCACCACGCTGCGCCCGGGCAGCCTGCGCGCGCTGGCCATCAGCAAGGCTTGAATCGCGTCTAACACCGGCCTGGAGCCGGCAATCACCATCACTACAAACACGAACAGCGGCTCGGTGAACTGGCGCGATTGCGCATAGTCGATCGCTCTGTCGCCCCCCAGCACGGCGGCCATGGCCACGATCAACACCGTGGCCCAAAAACCGAATACGACTTCGACTTCGCCCAGCAGGTGAAACAGCCCGCTGTGCCGGGGGTGGCGCTGGGCCAGGCGTTCGAAGTACTTGGTGGCGAAGGTGTGAACCAGCGCGATGGCAAAGAGTGCGGCGGCCAGGGTGTCCATCAGCATGCGGCGCATGATGGCAGCATCCGCGGCGCGGCTTGCCGCACCGATTTCCAGAGATGATGAGCAACCCGAGCACGCCAGGAGGTGACTCATGAAAGCAGACGGTTTCGTTCAAGGCAAGGTCATCGTCGTGACCGGCGCGGGCGGCGGCATCGGCCGCGACTTCGCGCTCGCCCTGGGCCGCGATGGCGCCAAGGTGGTGGTCAACGACATCGGCACCTCGGTGCAGGGCGAAGGCCGCGACGCCACGCGCGCGCAGGTGGTGGCCGATGAGATCGTTGCCGCCGGCGGGGTGGCCGTGGCCAACACGGAAAGCGTCAGCGACTGGCAGGCGGCCCACCGCATCATTGCGCAGGCGGTGGACACCTATGGCCGCATCGACGCCGTGATCAACAACGCCGGCATCCTGCGCGACCGCTTCTTCTTCAACATGAGCCTGGATGAGTGGCGCAGCGTGATCGACGTGCACCTGAACGGCGGCTTCTTTGTGTCGCGCGCCGCCGCGCCGCATTTCAGGGCCCAGGAGTCGGGTTCGTACATCCACATGGTCTCGACCTCGGGGCTGGTGGGCAACCTGGGCCAGGCCAACTATGCCGCCGCCAAACTGGGCCTGGCCGCGTTGTCGAAGTCGATCGCCATGGACATGGCGCGATTCAACGTCAGGTCCAACTGCATCGCGCCGTTCGCCTGGAGCCGCATGATCGGCTCCATCCCCACCGGCACGCCGGAACAGAAAGCGCGTGTCGAGCGGCTGCAAAGCCTGCATAGCGCCAAGATCGCGCCCCTGGCGGTGTACCTGGCCAGCGACCGCTCAGCCGACGTTTCGGGGCAAATCTTCGCCGTTCGCGCCAACGAGATCTTCCTGATGAGCCAAAGCCGGCCGGTGCGTTCGATGCATGCATCGGAAGGCTGGACGCCGCAGACGGTGGCCGAACGCGCCATGCCGGCCATGCGGCCCAATTTCTACCCGCTGGACAGGTCGCAAGACGTGTTCGACTGGGACCCGGTTTGAGGTTTCAGCGCCGCATGGCCGGCACCAACCGGTCTGCCGGGGCGATGGAGGCATCGCTGTCAAGCTCAATGGCCACCTGCGTGCACACCGCGCGGCACAGCGTGGCCACGCGCTCGCTTTGCAGCCGGTAGTACATCTGCGTGCCTTCGCGCCGCTTGGCCAACACGCCGCAGCGGTAGAGCATGCTCAGGTGCTGCGACATGTTCGGTTGCGTGGTGTCGATCTCGGCCAGCAACTCGGACACGTTCTTCTCGCCGTTGCACACCGCGCTGATGATCTTCAGGCGGATCGGCGTGGACAGCACGGAAAACAACTCGGCAACCGAATCAAAGACCTGGTCTTGTGCCTGCTTCGAATCCATGCGGCTGTCTCGGTGGGTGCGAACGACGCGATTCTATTCGCAAGCACCGATATTGCGATGCAGCTGACTTGAAACAGCTCACTTGAAACGGTAATGCTGGCGGTTCAGCACCGCGGCAATCGCCGTCACCTCTTCCGGGAACAGGCCGAGATTGAGTTGGGTGTTGCACTGTTCAACCATGCCGCGCAGGAAGCCGGCCGTCTTGATGCGTTCACCCGGCCGGTAGACCGCGGAGCCGTCGCCGCCGAACTTGCCGACATGGCATTCGGCACAGTTGTGTTCCTTGATCAAACGCGCGCCGAGCGCCAGGTCTGCGCCGCGAAAAATCTCCGGCACCGGTTGGGCCGCAGCCGCCACGGCCCAAAGCGCACCACCCACCGCAACGGCCCATCGTTTGCACTGCATACCCGCTCCAATCGCATCGCCTTCGATCAGTCGATGCTATATCGCAGCCTTCACTTCGGCACCTGCTGCTCCATCAGCAAGTAGGTGTTGTAAGCGTTCATGCGGTTCACCGCGCGAAACAGCGGCATGCGTTCGAAGCGCGACCAGTCGACCTTGGCATAAGCCTCGTCAAAAGGCTCAAGCTCGCGCGCGGCAGCGCCCATGGTCTGGCGCAAGTAGACGAGGTAGTCGCGCGTCAGGCTCAGGTCGGCCACGGCATCGAGCGACGGCGGGCCGTGCCCGGTGATCACCAGCGCGGCCTTGTAACTGATGAGATGAGTCAGGGACCGGATCCATTGCCCGCTGTCGGCCTGGCCGACAAAGGGAATGCGGCCTTGGAACGCCAAGTCGCCGGCAAACAGCACGCCCAGCGCCGGCACATGCACCACCAAATCTTCTGGCGTGTGCGCCGGCCCGACATGCCGGATTCGGAAGTCGACCGCGCCCACGCGCAAGGTGGTTTCCTCCTGGTCGAGCCTGCGATCGGCTGCGACCACCTGCGTCTTGTCGTCGATCCAGGGGAACAGT
Source organism: Burkholderiales bacterium (assembly GCA_043766725.1). Lineage (GTDB taxonomy): Bacteria > Pseudomonadota > Gammaproteobacteria > Burkholderiales > Burkholderiaceae_C > Rubrivivax. The sequence continues at coordinate 5,737 of JAYUHT010000093.1, forward strand.
TCTTGGCGGCTGGCTTCGAGGCGCAGGCGCGCGGTCTCTGAAGTGATGTAGTCGCGCCCGGACGCATGGGCAATGATGATCGCACCTGCCGCCTTGAACGCCTGCAAGCCATAGATGTGGTCAGCGTGATAGTGCGTGACGATGACGTAGCGAACCGGCTGCGGCGTGACGCGGCGAATCTCGGCGATCAATTCCTCGGCCAGCGCGGGCGAACCCAGCGCGTCAATCACCACCACGCCATCGCCCGTGACCACGAAGCTGGCGTTGGAGATGAAGTTGCGGTTGGCGGCCGAGCCCATCGCCGCCTCGCCCTGCACCGCCCACACGCCCGGGGCCACGCTAGTGGCGCGCACCACCGGCTGCGCCGCGTGCGCGCTGGCAAGGCCAACAACCGCGGCAACAGCAATGGCCAGCGCAGCAGGCCAGCGTTTCATGGCCGCGTTGCACCCATCGCAGACCGGACTTGACTTCAAGGCTTGATGTAGGCGCTGCCCTGAGCCTGCAACTTGGCGATGCGCACGACACCCGATGGCGTGAACGTGGCTTCCTGAATGAACTGCTCCTTCTTCAGCTCGCGGTTCTTCAGCGTGATCTCGCAGATCTCGAACGCCACGCCGCGGCTCTTCAGCGCCGAAACCAGTGGCGCGTACTCGGTGCCGTTGGCCGCCTTGGCACCTTCCATCAGCATGTCGACGCCTTCGGCATGCGTCACCACCGTGATCTTGGCCGCCGGATCCACGTCGAGGTGGTTGCGCAGGTTGCGCAAACCCTTCAGGCCCTGCGCCGCCGCGTTGTCGATGTGATAGACGACGCGGTCTTGTGCCCACGAGGTGGTGGCAGCCAGGCACAGCGCCGCGCTGACGATGAACTGGCGAAGCGTGATCATGGGAGTCCTTTATGGGTGGTTGAGGTGAGGTTCTAACAGCGCAACCCGGCCGTCAAACCATGCCCGGATTCTTGGCCATGCCCACCAGCCTGGGCGTGTTGATCCGGCGCGGCTTGACGCGCCCGCCCTGGGCCTTGAGCCAGCCTTCGACCACGTCCCACACCGGCTGGTTGCCCGGCGCCGTGCGCGCTTCTTCAGCCACC
>JAYUHT010000094.1:0-6807 GCA_043766725.1 Burkholderiales bacterium
GGCTGCGCCGCACCTCGCGATAAAGCGCGTCGCGCTCGAAGTTGCTGACCACCTGCCCATCCAGGTTGACCTGGTGCAGGTGGCCCGAGCCATAGAACAGGTGATTCAGCGCGCGCCCGCCCGGCAGAACAGTCTGCGTGCGGTTGCCCAGCGCGTCGTACTGGTGCTTGAACTCGAACACCTGGCCGCCGATGGCCTTGTCCAGGGCCTGCACCTCGGCCAACAACTGGCCCAAGGGGTCGTAGGCGAACTTGACCTTCGACCACGCGTTGTCGGCCTGGGTCAGCCGGCCCAGCGCGTCGTAGGCAAACCGGCTGCTGGCCGCATGTTCAGGCGGCTCGCCGACGTGGTGCTTGGCCGTCATGCGGCCCAGCGCATCGCGTTCGAAGCGCGTCACCTTGCCGGGGCCGAAGTCCGAGCCGCCGCGCTCGATCACATGCGTCAGCTCGCCGGCCGCGTTGTAGCAGTACCGCTGGTGGCGGCCGTCGAAGCCCACCTCGTCGGTCAGCCGGTCCAGCAGGTCATAGCCGAAGCGGGTGACTTCGCCGTTCTCGTTCGTCAGCGTCACCAGGCGGCCGGCAGCGTCGTACTCGTAGCGCAGCGTGTGGCCGAGCGCATCCACGCGGACGAGCGGCGCACCAGCGCCGTTGTACTTCCAGGCCGTGGTCTGCCCCAGCGGATCCAGATACCGGGTGAGGTTGCCTTCGCCATCCCAGGTGTACCGGTGCTGCGCGCCGTCGGGCTGCGTGACCTGCTGCAACTGCCCCTGGGCGTCGAACACGTAGGCGGTTTCCTGGCCGAGCGCATCGGTGCTGCTGCGCAGGTGCCCCAGAGCATCGTAGGCCTGGCGGCTGGTGTGGCCCGAACAGTCGGTGTAGGCGACGAGGTTGCCGGCCTCGTCCCATTCGAGCTTCTTGCGCTTGTCCAGCGCGTCGATGATGGCGGTGACCTGGCCCAGCGCATCCACTTCATACAGCGTGGTGTGCCCCAGCGGGTCGGTGCTGGCGATGAGGTTGCCGCGCTCGTCGTACTGCCGCAGCCACTCGCCGCCCATCGCGTCCGTCAACTTGACCGGCAGATCCAGCGCGTTGTATTCCACCTGGGTGGCGTTGCCCGCCGCGTCCACCATCAGCGTGAGGTTGCCGCGAGGGTCGAAGCTCGTGCTGCTGGTGCGGCCCAGCGCATCGGCGCTGCCTGCGGGCCGGCCTTCGTCGTCGAAGTCGTTGCGGGTGACGTTGCCTGCGGCGTCGTGCACGGCGACTATGTCTTGCCGGGCGTTGGACACGTAGACGGTTTCGCGGCCGAGCCGGTCTCGCACGCGCGTGCTGCGGCCGTTGTAGTCGAAGCGGTCGCCGGTGCCGTCGTCCAGCGCCAGCGACTCGGTGACGCGCCCGGTGGGCAGCAGCCGGTCATAACGGTTGCTGAAGCGCTGGCCCGTGGCCAGCGTGTAGCCCACCAGCAGGTGCTGTTCCCACGCGTAGGTGCGGGTGTGTCTGTTGGCGTTGGTGTGGCTGAGCAAATCGGGCAGGCCCTGGCACTGCGCGGTGTAGCCGCCGCCGTATTGGTACCGGGCCATCACGACGAGCGCGCCGCCCGCATCGATGATCACCTGGCTGAGTTGCTGGCGATCCGTCCACTCCAGGTGCAGCGTTCGCCCGGCGCTGTCGATCACGCGTTGCGGCCGGGGTGGCGCGGCCCGCGCATCGAAGCCGTCACCAAAATTGCGCTGGTCGAATTGCAGCAGCACCCGCCGGGCATTGCGGTCTTGCACCACTTCCAGGGGCAGCCGGGTTTGGCTGGGGTGGCGCTGGCGGTAGTGGTGGGTCAGCCCCTGGTTGTGGCGCAGCGCCCAATGGTCGGCAGCGGGCCGAGTGAAGGTGAACTGCTCGTAGGCCTGGAAGTGCGATTGCCCCACCGCGATGGCAGGCAGCAGCACTTCGCGGCCCTGCTCGTCCCAGTAGCGAAGCACATCGTCTTCCAGCCACAACTCAGTGGCCAACGGGTGAGCCCACCCCTGACCAAACCAGCCATCGCTGCGGGCATCGCCGCTGCGGTATTGGCGGCGCCATTCCAGCTCGATCGGGCCGGGCAATTCGAAGTCAAGCTGGTCGAGAGACTTCTCGCCGGTGGCGATGATCACCGGGTGGCGGGACTTGGCGGTGCGGGCGCTCATCGCTTGGCCGCGCAGGCAGAGCAGAAGGGAGGCGGCGGCGGCGTCACCTTGTCGGTGTACGGCCAGGGCGGCGTGTTCCCTGGCATGGATGCATGGTTGTGCGTGGTCAGGTCCAGCATCCGCACGACGTTCTCGCCTTCGACCTTCACGTCCATCGACCACATCGTGAAGTACACCTTGCCGGTGTTCTTGTGCGTCACCACGCCCTTCATCGGCGCGGCGCCCGCCTCATCGCCCATGCTCTTCTTGAAGCTGCTCTTGTTCTTGAGCATCACTTCCTGGCCCGAGATCTTCACCGTGGTCGAGCCGTCGCTGGTGTCCGAGGCCATGCCGGTGTTGGGGTAGGGTATGGGCACGCCCGGTGGCGTGGCGGGGGTTTGCGGTGGGGTCATGCAGACGTCGGGGAATGCGCAAATCGATTTGCCAGAAGCCTTCTTGCATGACACCTCGCGCTTGTTGGCGTAGACCTCGTTGCTCATGCCGCCGCCCGGTATTCCAGCGTCACTGCCGCGCGCTGGCCTGCATCATTGGCCCAGTGGGTCAAGATGCTGCGGCCAGGCGAGTAGCCTTTTCGGCAGGCCTCGCGGGCTGTGACGATGACCGCCACGCCCGATGTCGCCCCAGTCTCACCAATGCACTCGGCCGGGTGCCAGATGTCGAAAGTCTCCTTGCGCTGTCTCAGCGAACGCGACAGGGCCAAAGAAGCTTCCTTGAAGTAGTACTGCTCGCCCGAGTTGTCGGTGATGCGCAAGTGCATCTCGTGCAACTGGCGGTGCGCATCGTCCAAACTGGCTTTGATGGCTTGGGTCAAGCCATCCGCACGCAGCGGCTCACCACTGTCGATGTGAGCCGCCTCTCGGCCAAAGCCGATGCCGGTACATAGCAGTTGAGGTGACCGACTTTTAACGGCCCCGACCCACAAGGCGCCGGCCCCTTCGCCGGGCATGAAGCCGTTGGAGTTGGACTCGGTCAACAAGCGATCCTGGCGTTCGAAGTGGCTCAGGGTCGGCCACGAAAGCAGACTGTCGGTGCTGACGATCAACACGCCTGGGCCATGGGTTGAACCCAGCATGGCACGGGCCTGCGCAAGGGCCACCGCCACACCCACCCGCCCCTGGGGCACAACGGCCGATGACGACGCAAACGACAAGCCCAGTTCGCCTTGAATCTGCTTCAGCAATTGGTCGTCCAGGCCAGCCATGCGGCCGGGCCGCTCGGCCTCAGCCACGCACAGCAGCAGCGGCAGTTGAGGCCATTGATCTGTGCCGAGATCTTGCAGTGCCTCTTCAATCGCCAAGCAGGCCATGTTGGCCAGCTTGCTCAGGCCGGACCGAGGTACATCCAGGCTGACCTGGTGCGCCATGATCCAAACACCGCTGGAGTCGATGAAACGGGTCTCGATGGGATGGGTCATCTTGGCGCGAAAGGCGCTGCAGCAGGCCGCCGTGCTCAGCCCCACCGAAGTCACCAAACCGGTGCCAAGAACCGCAATGGGGTGAGAGCTCATCAGGCCCTCTGAAGGTTGGATTCCGAGTGCTGTGGCGCCTGTGTCGGCATCGGGACGACGACGGCTACGTGCTCGCGTTGCTGCCACCACTCTCGTCCCCTGACACCCGCCACCACTTGGGCAATTTCGTGCAGACCCCTTCGTAGAGGCCGCGCCACGCGCCAGCTCATGGTGAAGGTTTCGGCATCGGTGTCGAAGGCGATGGTGTCCAGCCTGGCGGTGAAGTCCTCGCGCTCGCCACGCTTGGGAAACACATGCACCGGCGCCTCGAAGTGCGGCAGCGCGAACTGGCGCGGGCCATCTGCGGTGAAGCCGGTGAGCACCACGTCCATCGGCGCTTTCGGCACCGGCACCTGCTGATCCTCGGGCGCTGCCTGGTAGTAGCGCTCGTCGAAGTCGGCGGGCAGGAAGGGAAACACATCCGCCAGCCAGGCGTCGTCATACGTGCCGGCGTAGCGCGCACGTTGCGGCCAGCTGCGGCCCAGCGGGCCGAGCGCCACCGGCCTACGCTTGTCAGTGGGAAAGCTCACGCCCTCGCCGATTGTTTCGATGTTGGGCAGCGGCGTGCCATCGACCCAGGCGTTCTTCAAGTGCTTGTGCCACCCGCGACCCACTGGGTTGGGCAGATAGGCGTCGTGTTCGGTTTCGTCTTCGCTGTGCCGGTCTGCGCCACCGAAGGCACGGTCGTAGCTCACTGGCAGTTCAGTGAAGTGCCTGGGCGCAGACGCGGTGATGCCGGTCAGGCTTGCTTGCCAGACACGATCGCCCACTACATCAAACGTCTTCGCCATCGGCCCCACGCGCAGCTCGGCACGCAAGCGCGTCACCTGCGCGCCGGCAGGCGCGCGGGCATGGCCAGTCAACAGCACATCGCAGCGGTGTTTGCGCGGCGCAAAGTCGATCTCTTGCAGCGGCGCGCTGAAGCCCGGCTCTCCGGTGAAGGTGTCGGCCATGATCAGCGGCAGCTGCTCATCAGCCAAGCGCACGGCCTCACCGGGTTTGGGCAGCACGAAGGTGCCCTTGATCACCACGACCAACAGCTCGCGCCCGCTCGGCTCCAGGCCCATGTTGTAGCCCGCGGTCATGCGGGTGGCGTTGATGAGTTCCATGGTGGCGGCTTGAGGTAGCGCGTCAGTTCAACTGCACCGACCCACCCTTGATGCGGTTCACCCCGGTGGACCGGCTCAGCAGGTAGCTGCCTTCGATCAACACCTTGCCCGCCCTGGTGAGCGTGATGCTGGCTTTGCCGCAGCGAAGCACCAGTTGCTCCTTGGCGCTGACGATCAGGCGTTGCCCATCGGCATTGATGTCGACTTGCGCAGGGCGCTCATCGGCCGGCCAGCCAAGCTGGCCCTGCAGAACGCCCAAGACAATCGGGCGCCGTGCGTCACCGGCTTCGAACATCAACACCACAGCGGCGCCGACATGCCGGCCATGCAAATCGACCGTGCTGCGCGCCTGCACTGCGCCTTCGCCGGCTTGGCCGGGAAAGCGCACGAGCGGCGTCACGCCACCGTCTGAAAGTGCTACCAGCTCGCCGATCACAGCACCGGGCAGTTGCGCTGCGGCCGGGTTGCCCAGCAACGGCGCCAGCAGGTCGGCCGCCTCATGCGCCTGTTGCACGCGCGCATGACCCAGCGGCAAATCGTTCGCGTTCATCGCCCGCCTCAGAGTCTGTGAATGAATCCGGCGCGCCCGAGCGGGTGCCCCAGACGGTGTCGATCTAGGCGCAAAGCACAGACATAGCTCGGGCTATGGCGAGCATTTGCAACGAAGAGCGGCGCCGTCTGGGGCGACCGAGCGGGTGTGCTGGATTCGTTCACAGGCTCTTAGTTCTGCAAAATCTTCGAACCCTTCATCACGATGTCCCCACCAGCCTTGACATTGATCTTGCCCGAGCCATCAATCGTGATGTCCTTGCCCTTGATCGCAATCGTGCCGTCCTTCTTCATCGTGATGCTGGCGCTGCCGGTCTTGATGGTGATGGAGTCACCCGCATCGATGACCAGGTTCTTGCCCACCTTCAGCGCGTCGTCTTCGCCCACCGTGGTGCTGCGGGCCTTGCCCACGCTGGTGGCTTGCGCACCCGTCACGCTGAGCTTTTGATCGGCACCCACGCTGGTGGTCTGGCCGGCGCCGATGGTGTTGGTTTGCGCGGCGCCCACAGAATTACTTTGCGCCGCGCCCACGCTGGTGCTCTGGTTGGCGCCCACCGTGATGCTTTGCATCGCCCCCACGGCCACCACTTGCGCCAGGCCGATGGCGATTTCTTGCGCGCCGCCGACGGCGATGGTTTCGTTCACGCCCACGGCGTGGGTGCGCTGCAGCGCCACCGTCGCCGTTTCGCTGCCGCCCACGCTGATCGTGCGGTTGGCGCCGATGCTGATGCTTTCATTCGCGCCCACCGTTTCGCTGCGGTTAACACCGATGCTGATTTTTTCGTTCGCACCCACCGCCTCGCTGCGGTTCACGCCGATGGTGATCTTCTCGTTGTTGCCCACCGTCTCGGTGCGGTCGTGCTTGACGTGCGTGGTTTCGTCATGGTCGATGGTCTTCTTGCGGTCGTGGCCGACCCAGTGGGTTTCATCGTTCTCAACCTCGATGTCCTGGTTCTTCTCGGCATGCAGCCACAGTTGTTCGGCGCCCTTCTTGTCTTCAAAGCGCAGCGCGTTGGCGTTGCCGTAGGCGCCGCCCTTGCTGCTGCGCGTGAGCACGCCGCTTTGCGTGGCGTTGGCGGGCAGGTCCCAAGGCGGCATCTGATCGGCGTTGTAGACGCGGCCGGTGATCAGCGGTTGATCGGGGTCGCCTTCCAGAAAATCAACCACCACTTCCTGCCCGATGCGCGGCACCTGCATGAAGCCGAAACTCTTGCCGGCCCAGGGTGCAGCCACGCGCACCCAGCAGGAGCTTTTTTCATTGCGCTGGCCGTAGCGATCCCAGTGGAATTGCACTTTCACGCGGCCGTATTTGTCGGTGAAGATTTCTTCACCGGTCGGGCCCACCACCACCGCGGTTTGCGGGCCTTGCACAAAGGTCTTGTGCGCCCGGCGCGGCGGTCGGTAGGCCTGGCTGGCGGGCATGGCTTCAAAGCGGCATTGATAGTCGCCCGGCTCGCTGCCCGCTTCCT
>JAYUHT010000095.1:0-6807 GCA_043766725.1 Burkholderiales bacterium
GACGGCAAGCTGCAGATTGCAAAAATGAATGTCGATGAGAACCGCGACATTCCGGCCAAGTTCGGCATTCGCGGCATTCCCACGCTGATGCTGTTCAAGAATGGGCAATTGGCCGCCACCAAGGTGGGCGCCGTGTCCAAGGCCCAGTTGACGGCCTTCATCGACGGCAACCTATAATCTTGCCCACACCAGTTGCCGCGCTGGCCGGCCGTGAGCCGCTCGGGGCAACTGGTTGAATCGCCACCACGCCTGAAATTCCGCCCGCAAGTTAGGCGGCCACCTTGAACGGTGCAGGCTGGATTCGGCTCACCTCTCCCGACCAAAGACCCAACGGCCCAGCCCGTGGCGCGCAGTGCGACGCCACCTGGCCCGCCCCAACCGGGATGCGTGAGCCCGAATGACCGGCGCGCCGCCTTTGGCAGGTGCGCGCCTTGAACCCTCTAGGGGTCGCACCCATGCATCTATCCGAACTGAAGGCCCAGCACGTTTCCGAGCTCATCACCATGGGCGAGGCGCTGGAGATTGAAAACGTCAGCCGCTTGCGCAAGCAAGAACTGATGTTCGCGATCATGAAAAAGCGCGCCAAGGCTGGCGAGCAGGTGTTCGGTGATGGCGTATTGGAAGTGCTGCCCGACGGGTTCGGCTTTTTGCGCAGCCTGGACACGAGCTACATGGCCAGCACCGACGACATCTACTTGTCTCCCAGCCAGATCCGGCGCTTCAACCTGCACACCGGCGACATGGTGGAAGGCGAAGTGCGGGTGCCCAAGGACGGCGAGCGCTACTTTGCGCTGGTGAAGGTAGACCGGGTGAACGGCCTCACGCCCGAGGAGAACAAGCACAAGATCATGTTCGAGAACCTGACGCCCTTGTTCCCCAAGGAAGCGTTCAAGCTTGAGCGCGACATCAAGGCTGAAGAGAACATCACCAGCCGCATCATCGACCTCATTGCGCCTATCGGCAAAGGCCAGCGCGCCTTGTTGGTGGCTCAGCCCAAGACCGGCAAGACGGTCATGATGCAGCACATTGCCCATGCGCTGGTGGCTAACCATCCAGACATCCACCTCATCGTGTTGCTGGTCGATGAACGCCCTGAGGAAGTGACCGAGATGCTGCGCACCGTGCGCGGTGAAGTCATCAGCTCCACCTTCGACGAGCCCGCCGCGCGCCACGTGCAGGTGGCCGAAATGGTGATTGAACGAGCCAAGCGGCTGGTTGAATTGAAGAAGGACGTGGTGATCCTGCTCGACAGCATCACCCGCCTGGCGCGCGCTTACAACAACGTGTTGCCATCCTCGGGCAAGGTGCTCACGGGTGGCGTGGATGCGAACGCGCTGCAACGCCCCAAGCGCTTCTTCGGTGCCGCGCGCACCGTGGAAGAAGGTGGCTCGCTCACGATCATCGGCACCGCCCTGATCGACACCGGCTCGAAGATGGACGAAGTCATCTACGAAGAATTCAAGGGCACGGGCAACTGCGAAATCCACCTCGACCGGCGCATGGCCGAAAAGCGCGGGTACCCGTCGATCCTGCTCAACAAGAGCGGCACGCGGCGCGAAGAGTTGCTGCTCAAGCCCGAGATCCTGCAAAAGACCTGGATCCTGCGCAAGCTGCTGTACCCCATGGATGAGATCGAGTCGATGGAATTCATGCTCGAAAAGATGAAGGCCACCAAGAACAACCTCGACTTCTTCGACATGATGCGACGGGGTGGGTGAGTGTGGATGCGAAGGCGCCCTGAGGGCGGCTTCGTGCTTCACGAACCGCCCTCGCTCTGCGAGCGCGCGGGCGGCTCGCGTGCCAAGCTAGAATCCTGGGTTTTCCTCCACCGGCAAGTGCGCAGCAGTGTGCAGCGTGGCTCCCATTCACACTCAGAGGCAGGTTATGAAAGAAGGCATTCACCCCAACTACCGCGAAGTCTGCTTCGTGGATTTGTCCAACGGCTTCAAGTTCGTCACGCGCTCGTCGCTCACGACCAAAGAAACCGTCAAGATGGACGACGGCCGCGAGTTGCCCCTGGTGAAACTGGAAACCACGAGCGAGACCCACCCTTTCTATACCGGCACGCAAAAGAGCATTGACAGTCTGGGCGGGCGGGTCGAGAAGTTCCGCAACAAGTTTGCGCGGGCAGGCATCCCCAAGTAAGCGGGCCTTTGTTGCGACAAGAAGCGGCAGCGTCGAGCTGCCGTTTTTTTTGATGCGTGCGGCATCATCAACCGTGTGAACTCCCCCAACCCTGCCCTGGTCAGCCGCGGCGGTGCCAGGCGCCTGCCGCGCCTGGCGTTGTTGCTGCTCTGCGCCGGCTACGTGCTGCCCGGCGTGTTCGGCCGCGACCCCTGGCGCAATGCCGACATCACGGCGTTCGGCTACATGCTCAGCATCGCCGAGGGGCGCAGCCCCTGGCTGGCGCCGGCGCTGGGAGGCGTGGCGCTGGATGGCGGCGTGCTGCCGCACTGGCTGGGTGCAGCCTTCATCAAGCTGCTCGCACCCTTGGTGGCGCCTGACCTGGCGGCGCGGCTGCCGTTTGCGTTCTTGCTGGTTCTGGTGCTGGCACTCACCTGGTACAGCACCTTTCACCTGGCGCGCACCAGCGCGGCGCAACCGCTGGCGTTTGCTTTTGGCGGCGAAGCCGAGCCGGTGGACTATGCGCGAACCATGGCCGACGCCGCCTTGCTGGCGCTCATGGCTTGCCTGGGCCTGCTGCAGCTCGGGCACGAAACCACGCCCGAGCTGGCGCAACTGTTCGGCGTGGCGCTGTTCATGTGGTCGCTGGCGGCAGCGCCACATCGCGTGGCAGCGGCGCGCCTGGCCGCGGTGGCCGCGCTGGTGGTGCTGGCTGGCAGCGGCGCACCCACCATGGCGCTGACCACCGGCCTGGCCGGCGCCACGGTGGCGGCGCTGTCGCGCTACGAGCAGGTGCGCGGTCACACCGCCTGGGTGCTCTTGGCGCTGCTGCTGGCCGCGGCCACAGGCTGGGCCACCCAGGCCTGGGCCTGGAAGCTAACGTTTGAAGCCAGCAGCACGCAGTTTGTACAGTTGCTGCGCCTGTGGGCCTGGTTCCTGTGGCCGGCCTGGCCATTGGCCGCGTGGACGCTGTGGAGCTGGCGCCGCCAGCTCACCCACCGCCACATCGCGGTGCCGCTGGCCGGCGTGGCCGTGGCGCTGCTGGCCTGCGTGTGGATGGGTGGCTCCGACCGTGCGTTGCTGCTCGGCCTGCCCGGCCTGGCGGTGCTGGCGGCCTTTGCGCTGCCCACGCTGAAGCGCAGCACGGCCGCGGCGATCGACTGGTTTTCGATGTTCTTCTTCACGCTGGCGGCCATCACCACCTGGGTGATTTATGCCTCGCTGCACACCGGCGTGCCGGCCAAGCCGGCGGCCAACGTGGCGCGCCTGGCCGTTGGCTACGAGCCCCTGTTCTCAGCCGCAGCGCTGGTGCTGGCGGCCTTGGCCACGCTGGCCTGGCTGTGGCTGCTGCGCTGGCGCACCGGGCGCAGCCCGCAGGCCCTGTGGAAGAGCCTGGTCTTGCCCGCCGGCGGCGTGGCCCTGTGGTGGCTGCTGCTCATGACTCTGGGACTGCCCTTGCTCGACTATGCCCGCAGCTCACGGCCCTGGGCGCAGCGCGTGGCGCGGCATGTTGATGCCAACGCGTGCGTGGCCGCGAAGGGCCTGAGCCCGGCGCAAGTAGCGGCGCTTGAGTACTTCGGCAAGCATCGCGTCGACGCCAAGCGTGAACCTCTGCAAAGCGGCTGCTCGCACTTCGTTGCAGTCAACCGCCAAGGCTTGGTGCCGGTGCTGCCGGGCTGGGCATTGCAGGCTCAGGAACAACGCCCAACTGATCGTCAGGAGTTGACCCTGATCTACCGGCGGCGCTAAGCGGCGCGGCCGGGTCGGGCTGGGCCTGGCGCAGGCGCGCACCCGGCAGCACCATGCTGAAGACCGAGCCGCGGCGCAGTTCGCTGTGCACCAGCAGCTCGCCACCGTGGCGCTGCATCACATGCTTGACGATGGCCAGGCCCAGGCCGGTGCCGCCGGTGTTGCGCGAGCGGCCCTGGTCAACCCGGTAGAAGCGTTCGGTCAGCCGCGGCAGGTGCTCGCGCGCCACGCCGATGCCGCTGTCGCGCACGTCGATCTGAAGCGTGCCGTGGGCATGCGCCACATACGACAGTTCCACCACGCCACCGGCTGGTGTGTAGCGCACCGCGTTGTGCAGCAGGTTGGACAAGGCACTGAGCAGCTCGGAGGCGTTGCCGGCCACCTCCACGCCCTTGGGTAGGCTGGCGCGTAACTCGTGGGCACCGCCCGACAACAAACGGGCGGTGGCCAGGGCTTCGGTCATGAGGTGGCGCAGGTCATGCCACTCGTTAACCTGCGGGCGCGCACCACCCTCCAACTGCGCCAGCACCAGCAAGTCGGCCACCAGGGCCTGCATGCGCTGGGCCTGCTCGTGCATCAGTTGCAACACGCGCTGGCGTTCGGCTTCGCTCAGCTCCAGGGTGCGCAGCGTCTCCACGAATCCGGCCACCACGGTCAGCGGCGTGCGAATCTCGTGCGACACGTTGGCCACGAAGTGGCGCCGCATGGTCTCTGTGCGCTCGCGCTCGGTCACGTCTTGCGTGATCACCAAGCGCGAACCCTCACCATAACGGCAGACATAAGCCGACACGGTGCCGCCGCCCGGCCCCTCGAACAGCGCCGGCGCGGCGTCGTCGCCCTGGGCCAGGCGCGCTACGAAGGCCGGGTGGCGTACCAGGTTCGTGGCGTGCTGGCCGGCGTCGCGTTGCGGCTCGAGCCCCAAGTGCGCAGCCGCGCGTCGGCTGCACCATTCGATGTGGTCGTTCGCGTCGAGCAGCAGCACGCCGTTGGGCGACGCTTCAATGGCATCGAGCAGATGCGCGTGGCGCTGCTGCTGGCGCACCAGCTCGGCTTCGCGCTGGCGCAGCGCGCGCTCGATGCGATCGGCCAGTTCCGCCCAAAGCCCCGCCTGGTGCGGTGCCGGGCCGTGCGCGCCGCGCTGCAGCCAGGCCACCACGCGAGCGGCAGCCAGGCTGTCCACCAGCACCCAGCCCGCCGCGCCCAGGCTGGCCCCCAGCGCCACGCCAAACACCTGCGCACCCAGCAGATGCATCAACCCCGCCCCGGCAGCGGCGCAAAGCAGCGTCATGGCCACACGCAGCGGCCAGAGTGAGTTCACGCCTGCGCCACCCACAGGTAGCCGGCACCTCGCACGGTGTCGATGCGCTGCGCCTGGCCCGCCGCTTCCAGGTTGGCGCGCAGGCGCTTCACGTGCACGTCGACCGTGCGCTCCTCGATATACACATGGTCGCCCCAGACCTTGTCGAGCAACTGCGCGCGCGAATGCACGCGCTGCGGGTGGGCCATGAAGAAGTGCAACAGCCTGAACTCCGTGGGCCCCAGACGCAGCGCCAGCGTTTGCCCGGCCGCGTTCACGCTGCTCACCAGCCGCGTGGCTGGGTCCAGGCGCAGGCCGCCACTGTCGATCACCTCTTGCGTGGCTTCGGGCAGGCGCCGGCGCAGCAGCGCACGCATGCGGGCCAGCAGCTCGCCGGGCGAGAACGGCTTGGTGAGGTAGTCATCAGCGCCGGCATCGAGCGCGGCCACCAGGTCGGCCTCGTCGGCACGGGCGGTGACCATGATGATGGGCACGTCGCGCGTGCGTGCGTGGCCGCGCCAGCGGCGCGCCAGGCTCAGGCCGCTTTCGCCGGGCAGCATCCAGTCCAGCAACACCAGCGCCGGCAGCATGGCATCGAGTTCGCGCTGTGCCTGCACGGCATCGCTGGCCAGCACCGGCTCGTGGCCGTGGTGGCGCAGGTGCAGCGCCATCAGTTCGGCGATGGCCGGCTCGTCTTCAACAATCAGGACGCGGCTCACCAGGCAACCTGCGTGCTGCGCACTGCGGTATTCGCCTTGGGAACGGCCAGGCGGCTCATGACGTGCCCGCTAACGAACGATGTTTTCAATGTCGGTCATCGCGTTGTGGCGCACGTCTTCGCCCTTCACCACGTAGATCACCGCCTCGGCCAGGTTCTTGGCATGGTCGCCCACGCGCTCGATGGCCTTGGCCACGAACACCAGGTCGATGCTGGCCGAGATGGTGCGCGGGTCTTCCATCATGTAGGTGATGAGCTTGCGCATCAGGCCTTCGAACTCCTGGTCGATCTGGTCGTCGTGCTTGAGCACGGCCAGCGCGGCCTCGGTGTCCAGCCGCGCAAAGGCATCGAGTGCGCTGCGCAACTGGCGCGTGGCCAGCAGTGATTCGTGCGACAGATCGGCCGCCGGCAAGCGCATGCGCTCGGCCATGCCGGTGGCCAGCAGGCGCTGCACCATGCGCGCGATCTTGGCCGCCTCGTCGCCGATGCGCTCCAGGTTGGCGATGGTCTTTGAGATGGCGATCAGCAGGCGCAGATCGCGCGCCGTGGGCTGGCGCCGGGCAATGATCGACGACAGATCGCTGTCGATGGCCATCTCCAGGGCGTTGACGCGCTGCTCTTGCTCGATCACCTGCGCCGCAGTCTCATGGCTGAAGTGGGCCAGCGCATGCACCGCCTGCGCCACCTGGGCCTCGACCAGGCCACCCATCTCCAGCACACGGGTGGAGATGCCGCTCAACTCAGCATCGAATTGGGTGGAGAGGTGTTTGTCACTCATCGCATGTCCTTCATTGCAGGTTCGTCATCGCGTGTTCTGGATCACATGTCTTGCGTTGGGCCGGCGCCTAACCAAAACGTCCGGTGATGTAGTCCTCGGTCTCTTTGCGTTTGGGCTTCATGAAGATGTCGCGCGTGGCGC
>JAYUHT010000096.1:0-2527 GCA_043766725.1 Burkholderiales bacterium
AAGTTGACCAGGATGGCCAGGGTCTTCTGGCTGCCTTGCACAGCCGCGGCGGCCACCACCGCGCCGCCGGTGGCGGTGGTGGTGCCGCCCACGGCCATGACTTGCGCGCGGCGCTTGTCGCGCACGATCAGGCGGCCGTCGAGCTGCGTGGCGCCCAGGTTGAGCTGCTTGCCGGCCCAGCCGAGCATGTCGCGCGTGCTGCCGGCAGCGTCGGCCATGTGCAACTCGAAACGTGCGCCATTGGCCGCTTGCAGAAAGAATTTCTGCTGCGTGATGCCGCGGGCGAAGTCATCACCCACCGCGGCGAATGCGGCACCCTGGATCTGCACTTCCTGCTCCACATGCACCTGCGCGGCGGCCGGCAACTTGGCGCGCAACTCATCGGGCAACAGGCGCAGCGCGGCCAACTTCGGGTTGCGGTCAAGCAAGCGCAGCAAGCGCTCCTTGCGCTGCGCGGCCAATTGCACGAGCTGGCGCAAGCGCGCCTCGCGCACGGCGGGCGGCGCGTTCTCCCATTGGCGCAGGCCGCTGAGCAATTGGTCGTTCGAGGCCACCACTTGCTGGTCTGCGGTGAGGTCTTCACCCACGTGGGTGGCGTGCGCCGGCAGCAAGCCGGCACCCAGGCCCAAGGCCAGGCAAAGGGGCAAGGCACGGCAAAGCTGCGCCTTCAAAGGGAATGCATGCGTCATCGCGAAAACCTCGGGACGGAACGGCTGTCTGTGTGTTCAGGCCGGGTGGCCGAACGCTTGTTGTGCGCGGCCGACTCATTGGTCGGCCGCAGTGCGTAGCAGGCTTGCGCCTCGCAACGAAGACAGTGTTGTCGCCCCAGGGGCAGGCCCGGTAACGGCTGGTAAGCGCTGACCCCGGCACGATGGCGCCAACGCAACGTGAGTTGGTTCGCCACAGCGGCGCCGCTCCAATCGCGCTGGAGCGCTGGTTTACCTTGGTAGTGCAATCCCTAGAACAGGGTGGTCGCGCGCTTGGCGGGCTGATGGCGGCGGCGGCATCCGGCCCTTGGCGGCACCGCCTCAGCGTGAAGACCGTTACGAACTCGTCACGTTTGCGCCCGCCGGCAGGCCGCACCCCACGCGGCCCCGGCGCTGGCTGGCCCCGCCCTTGGCAAGGACAGCCACCCTGCTCAGCGCACGTTCAGCCGCGGTGTGGCGCCGGGCGCCAAGGCCTTGATTTCACCGACCTGCGCCGCCGCAGCAAAGCCATGGCGGGCGAAGATGGCCAGCACCTCGGCCAGCGCTGCCGGGCTGCACGACACCAACAGCCCGCCGCTGGTTTGCGGGTCGCTCAGCAGGGCCTGGTCAACCGCGGCAAAGCCGCTGGCCAAGGCCACCTCGGCGC
The DNA here is from genome assembly GCA_043766725.1 of Burkholderiales bacterium. Taxonomy (GTDB): domain Bacteria; phylum Pseudomonadota; class Gammaproteobacteria; order Burkholderiales; family Burkholderiaceae_C; genus Rubrivivax. Next base: position 1,354 of record JAYUHT010000096.1, read on the forward strand.
CATAGGCAGCCCAGTTGCGCGCCGAGGCACCCGTGACCATGCCTTGCCCCGCCAACTCGCGCACGCGCGGCAACAGCGGCACGCTGGCCCAGTCAATCACCACTTCGCACTTGGCGCCGCGCGCCAACTCCAGCGTGTGGCCGGCCAGGCCGAAGCCGGTGATGTCGGTCAGTGCATGCACGCCGTCAAGCGCCGCCAGCTCGGGGCCGGGCGTGTTGAGCTTGGTGGCGTTGGCGATCATCTGCGCGTAGCCCTCGGCATCGAGCGCGTCCTTCTTCAGCGCGGCCGACAAAATGCCCACGCCAATCGGCTTGCCCAGCACCAGCACATCGCCCGGCTTGGCATCGGAATTGCGCTTCACGCGCTTGGGGTGGATCAAGCCCAGCGCAACCAGGCCGTAGATGGGCTCCACCGAATCGATGGTGTGGCCGCCGGCGATCGGAATGCCGGCCTCGCGGCAGATCGATTCGCCGCCTTGCAGGATCAAACCAATGGCATCAGTGGACAACACGCCGAACGGCATGCCCACCAGCGCCAGCGCCATGATCGGCGTACCGCCCATGGCGTAGACATCGCTGATGGCGTTGGTGGCGGCGATGCGGCCAAAGTCGAACGGGTCGTCGACGATGGGCATGAAAAAGTCAGTCGTGGCGATCAGCGCCTGCTCGTCGTTGAGCTGGTACACCGCGGCGTCATCAGCCGTTTCAATGCCCACCAGCAACTGCGGCGGGATCGGCATCTTCGCCGTGCCCTTCAAGATTTCGCTCAGCACACCGGGAGCAATCTTGCAGCCGCAGCCGCCGCCGTGGGACAGCGACGTTAATCGCACCCCCGGCGGCGGCGTGATAGGTATAGGAGCATTCATGGTCGTGCTTTCAACAAGTTGGCCAACAGGTTCTTCAGGGTCGCGCGCTCGCGTTCGGGGCTGAACAGCGGTGCACGCAAGGTGCATTGGCGGCGCAGGCGCGGCAGCATAGCGGCATCGTCACGGCATTGCTCCAGCAGGGCCACCAGGCCGGTGGCGCTGCCGGGCTGGAAGTAGCCCGCGTAGGCCGCGCCGAGCATGCCCACGTTGCCATCTACCCGCGAGGCCAGCACCGGCGTGCCGCTGCACAGCGCTTCCATCACCACGTGGGCGCCGCCTTCCATGTGGCTCATGTGCACCAGCACATGG
>JAYUHT010000097.1:0-6761 GCA_043766725.1 Burkholderiales bacterium
CATCCACCTGCATGGCAGCCAAGCCCTGCTTGAGCAGCGCATGCAACAACGCCGCGGCCACTACATGCCCGCCACCCTGCTGCAAAGCCAGATCGACACCCTGCAAGCGCCGGGTACTGACGAACTTGCTGTGACGCTGGACATCGCCGCCGCGCCGCAAGCGCTGGCCACGGCGGCGCTGAAGTGGCTGCACGCCATCACCCCTTCGCCATCAATGCACCCTGAGCACACCATGAACCACTTCACCAAGACCATCTTGCACACCGGCGCCGACGGCCGCGCCGCCTTTGCCGAAGAGCAGTTGCCGTTGGCGCTGGGCAAACCCGCGGCGCAGCTCTCGGCGCTCATGGCCAGCGGCGGCTACCAGTTGCGCATGAGCCCGGTGGGCTTTCGCAGTGAGTTCCATTGCACCGAAACGCCGCAGTGGGTGTTCATCCTGGGCGGGCAAATGGAGATCGGCCTGCAAGACGGCAGCTCGCGCGTCTTTCACCCGGGCGAACATTTCTATTCGGCCGACCACTTGCCCGCTGGCGCGGTGTTCGACGCCACGGTGCATGGCCACTGGAGCCGCCAAGTCGGCAGCGAACCCCTGACCACGCTGTTCCTGCGCGGCTGAGCCACCAGGCGCATTCATGGCGATCAAGAACTTCCACGGCCACACGCTCGATGCCCTGGGCGAGGCCATCGTGGCGGGCGTGTACCCACCCGGCAGCGCCATGCCGCCCGAACCAAGCTTATGTGAAACGTTAGGAGTGAGCCGCACGGTGGTGCGCGAAGCGGTGAAGTCTCTCGTGGCCAAGGGCCTGGTGGTCACCGGCCCCAAGCTCGGCACGCGCGTCTTGCCCAGCGACAACTGGAACTGGTTCGACCCCGACGTGGTGGCGTGGCAAAGCAAGGCCGGCTTGACGCGCGAGTTTTTGCGCGATGTGCAAGAGCTGCGCCGCGTGGTGGAACCCGCCGCCGTGCGCCTGGCCGCCGAACGCGCCACGGCCGCTGACTTGCTTGGCCTTGAGGCTGCCTACGCCGGCATGAAGCAGGCCATCGACCATGGTGGCGATTACGTCAGCCACGACCTGGCCTTCCACCAGGGCCTGCTGCGCGCCAGCCACAACCGCATGCTGGTGCAAATGAGCCAGGCGCTGGGCGCGTTGCTGCGCACCAGTTTCGAGATCAGCACCTCGCGCGAATACGGGCCGGCCTCTTCACTGCCGCTGCACCGCGCGGTTTTGGATGCCGTGATCGCTCGGGCGCCGCAACGGGCCGAACAAGCCTCGCAAACACTGATCGACGGCGCCAGCGAAGACATCGCCGAGGTGCTGGCCTCCAGGCGCAAGTTGCCTTCGGTGCAAGGTGTTGCGCGCAGACTCGCTACGCCACGCAGCCTGGCGCAATCCCCAGAGCCGCGGCCGAGCAAAAAGAGTTCCACAAGCGTGTGATCGTTGCATCATCGGCCGCACTGCGGGGATGGCACGGCGTCGCCGACTCGCCTTGGCCGCCCGCGAACGCGGCCACTCTCCTCGGCGACGCCCTTTTTGCGTCTTGAAGGAGCCCGAAGATGAAACAACGCCATCGCACGCCAGCGGCGTGCTTGCCACACTGGTGTTGGCCTTTGCCGGCCAAACTTGCTGGGCGGCCGACTGGCCCACGGCTGGGCATAACTTGAAGAATTCGCGGCACCAGGCGAGCGAGACGACGATCAACAACAGAAGTGTTGCGGGGCTCAATGTGAAGTGGGCTTTCACCACCGATGGCGACGTGACCGCCAACCCTGCGGTGGATGGCGACTTCCTCTACTTCCCCGATTCAACCGGCTCGCTCTACAAGCTGAACCGCCACACCGGCGTGCAGGTCTGGAAGAAGTCCATTGCCAGCATCACCGGCGTTCCCGGCGACTTTGCCCGCGCCACACTGGCCGTGAGCGGCAACGCGCTGATCCTGGGCAACCAGGCGGGGCGTTTGTTGGGGCCGATCTTCGGCCAAGCCAACGCGGCACCCGCACAGGTGTTTGCCGTAGACAAGAATACGGGCGCGACGCTTTGGGCCACCACTGTAGACAGCACGGCTTATTCCTACGTCACGCACTCGGCCCTCATCGTCAACGGCACGGCCTTGGTGGGCACGGCCTCGAACGAAGAGCTGCTCTCGGCCTTCGTGCCGCCCGGCTATTGGAGCTGGAACTTCCGCGGCAGCGTCACGGCGCTGGATGTGGCCACTGGCGCGGTGAAATGGAAGACCTACACCGTGCCAGCGGGCTACTACGGTGGTGCCATCTGGGGCAGCACGGGAGCGGCTGATGTGAAGCGCAACCTGCTGTTCATCGCCACCGGCAACAACTACATGGTGCCGCAGGCGGTGCTCGATTGCCAGGCCGCGGGCGGTGGTGACAGTTGCCAAAGTGCCGACAACCACTTTGATTCCATCGTGGCGCTCGACCTGACCACGGGTGACGTGAAGTGGGCCGCTCGCGGCATGTCAAAGGACACCTGGAGCGTGGCCTGCGGCCTGAACGTGCCGGGCGCCATCATCATCCGCCCGGGCTTTGCCGGCGTGTACGGCAACTGCCCCAACGCCAACCCGGGCACGGCCGGGCCTGACTACAACTTTGCGCAAGGCCCGCTGCTGTTTGATGGTGACGAAGAAGGCTCGCTGGTTGGCGCGGGCCAGAAGAGCGGCGTGTTCTGGGCCTTCCGCGCGAAGGACGGCAAGCTGGCCTGGGCGCGCCAGGTGGCGCCTGGCGGTGTGACGGGTGGCTTGCAATGGGGCTCGGCCACAGACGGCAAGAACATTTTCGTGGCCGCATCGAACGCAGGCCCAACCAGCAACGGTGGCGGCGCCGGGGCACTGCCGTGGACGCTGAAGGATGGCAGCGTCACCACCGCCGGCGGTTGGGCTGCGCTGGAGGCCAAGACGGGCAAAGTGCAGTGGACCACCGCCGACCCGCATGGTGGCCGTGCCGAAGGCGCGGTGAGCCTGGCCAACGGCGTGGCCTTTGGTTGCAGCGTGGCCGGCCAAATGCGCGCGTTGGATGCCAAGACCGGCAAGGTGCTGTGGAGCCATGCCAGTGGCGGCCCCTGCACCGCAGGGTCAAGCGTTGCGGATGGCATGGTCTATTGGGGCAGCGGCACCTTTGGTCTGTTTGGCCCCACCGGGCCGAAGAAGGTGTTTGCGTTTGGCTTGAATTGATTCGTTCTTGAAGGAAAGCGGCGCGGTGGGTTCGCACTCACCGCGCCGTTATCACGTCGGCCGGTGCAGGTTTGCCGGCCAGGCCGAAGTGACCACAATGCGCCAACCTCAGAAAATACTTCGAGGAGAGGGCGAGTGACCAGCATCTTCATCAGCTACCGCCGTGCCGACGCCCAAGGCCACGCGCAGCACCTGCACCATCGGCTGGCGGGTTGGTTTGATGACGCATCCGAGCTGTTCTTCGATGCCCAGCACATCGACAGCGGTGACGACTTCCCGCAGCGCCTGGCGGCAGGGGTAGACGCCGCGGCCGTGGTGCTGGTGTTGATCGGCCCGGGCTGGCTCGATGAGATCAACCGCCGCGCCAGCTTGCCCGAAGTCGACTTCGTGCGCCGTGAAGTCGAGCAGGCCTTGCGCCGGTTTGATGCAGGCCAGCCAGTGAGCGTGATTCCGGTGCTGCTGGGTGGCGCCGGCATGCCTTCGGCGAGCGCGTTTGCCGCGCCGCTGCAGGGCGGGTTGGCCGCCCTGTGCAAGCGCGACGCGCATGCCTTCCAGCCCGGCAAGCAAGATGATTGGGAGCACCAGTTCGCGCGCCTGCGTGGCCTGATTGCCGCGGCGGCGAACGCCCCGCGTGAGCGCTACCGCGAGCGTGCTGGCCAACCGCGGCCGTGGCGGGTGATCGAGCATGCGCTGAGTGCGAACTTTCAAGACCCGAACCATTTGCTGGCGGCACTGCGCACCCAACTGCATGGCGGCGTTGGGGCGACGGTGTTGGTGGGCGCGGGCGGTGCCAAGGCGGCCGCCTTGCATGGCATGGGCGGCATCGGCAAGACCCAGCTTGCGCTGGCCTACTGCCATGCCTACCGCGACGCCTATGCCAGCATTTGGTGGCTGCGCGCTGAAACTGCGCGTGGGGTGAGCCCAGCCGCAGGCTTAGCCACTCATTCCGCCACTGAGCCGGCCCGCACCAACGACACGCTGCTGCAACAAGACGCCCTGGCCGCCTGCGCAGCCGCCGGCGTGGCGGTACCCGATGGCGTGGCGCCCAGCCAGGTGCTCAAGCAGTGGCTGGCGGGCCAAACCGCACCCTGGCTGCTGGTGTTCGACAATGCTGACGACCCCCAAGCACTGCGCGCGCACCTACCGGGGCCGGGGCCGCATCACGTCATCATCACCTCACGCCGGCCCGATTGGGGCGGCCTGGCCAAGACGGTTGAGCTGGCCACTTGGACGGCGCAGCAGGGGGCCGGTTTCTTGATGCAGAGGTTGGGCGCCGGCACGGGCCAGGCGGACGCTGAGGACTTGTCCCACGCACTGGGCGGTTTGCCTCTGGCGCTTGAGCAAGCCGCCAGCTACATCGAAGCCACAGGCGGCACGGTGGCGCAGTACCTGGGCCTGTGGCACGGCGCGGCGGCCGAGCTGTTGAACAAGCACAGCGCCAGCACCGGCTATGAGCACACGGTGGCCGCAACGCTTTCGCTGGCCTTCAAGCACCTCAGCCCGGCCGCGAAGCAGTTGCTGCGGCTGTGCGCGTTTGCCGCGCCCGAGCCGTTGCCGGAACGGTTTTTCACTGAAGGGTTTGAAGTGCTGCCCGCAGAACTCGGCGCTGCGGCGTTGAAGCCGCTGACGTGGAACGACGTGGCTGGTGAACTCAAACGTTATGCATTGGCGCAGCGCGACGCCATTCCTGGGCTGGATCGCGCCTGGCTGGCCGGCGGCGAAGCGCCCGCAGGAACCACCACCGAACTGGCCCTGACCCTGCACCGCCTGACCCAACAGGTGGTGCGCGGCCAACTGGCTGAACCGCTGCTTGACGGGGCAGCGCTGCTGAATCTGCTGGCTCGAGCCTGCCCCGGCAACACGCAAGAGCCGCGCCATTGGCCACGCCTGGCAGCGTTGTTGCCGCATGCGGTGTGGTTGAACGACACCGGCCGGGGTGCGTGGGCGCACGGCGCGGCAGAGGTTCAAAGCAGAACGTGGTTGTTGGATCGCGGTGCGAGCTTCTTGCAGAACGTTTTGGCGCTTTACCCGCAGGCCCGCGCCGGGTTTGAACAGGCGCTGGCCGTCCGGCGTAGTGTGTTGGGCGATGAGCACCCGGACACGCTGACGTCGATGAACAACCTGGCCAGCGCGCTGCGTGCGCAAGGCGACTTGGCCGGTGCGCGCACCCTGCATGAACAGGAATTGACCATTTGCCGCCGGGTACTTGGCGAGGAGCACCCCGACACGCTGACCTCGATCAACAACCTGGCCAACACGCTGCGGGCGCAAGGCGACTTGGCCGGTGCACGCACCTTGCATCAACAGGAATTGGCAGTTTGCCGTCGGGTGCTTGGCGAGCAGCACCCCTACACGCTGATCTCGATGAGCAACCTGGCGCACACGCTCTGGGCTGAAGGCGATCTGGCAGGCGCGTGCACCTTGGAGGAAGAAGTGCTCGCCGTTCGCCGGCGGGTGCTGGGGGATGACGACCCGACCACCTTGGTCTCGATGAACAACCTGGCCGGCACGTACTGGGCGCAGGGCAACTTGCTTCGCGCGTGCCAGCTGCAGGAACAGGTGCTGGCCGCTTACCGGCGGTTGAAGGGCGAGGAGCACCCCGATACCCTGACCTTGATGAACAACCTGGCCAGCACACTGCGTGCGCAGGGCGACCTGGCCGGCGCGCGCAGTTTGCATGAACAGGTGTTGGCGGCTCTCACGCGGGTGCTGGGCGAGGCGCACCCCGCAACGCTGACTTCAATGAACAACCTGGCCGTTTCGTTGTGGCATCTGGGCCAGCGAGAAGATGCGATCGCGCTGATGACCCGTGCCTCCCAGAGCCTAGCAACCGTGCTGGGTGCGCAGCACCCTGACACCAAAGAGTCAGCGGCTTGGCTGGCGTGGATGCGGGCCGGCGGCTGACCCTTGCAGCCCAGTTGCCGGGGCCGCATGGCGCTCAGCCACCATGCGGCTGCTATCAGCGTTGAAACAACCGCCTGGCCCGCGTCAGTGAATATGACTGCCGCCGTGAATATCCAACTCGATCCCCGTCACATAGCTGGCCAAATCAGAAGCCAGGAACAGCGCACACCCCGCCACTTCATGCGCATGCCCAGGCCGGCCCAGCGGCACACTGGCCACGATCTGTGCCAGCTTGTCGGGCGTCATCATGCCAGCGGTGATGTCGGTGTCGATGAAGCTGGGGCAGATCGCATTGACGCGGATGTTGTCGGGCCCGAGTTCGCGCGCCGCGGCCTTGGTGTAGCCCAGGATTGCTGCCTTGGCCGCTGAGTAATGCGAGCCACCGAAAACGCCGCCGCCGCGCTGGGCCGAGACCGAACTCATGTTCACGATGCTGCCGCTGCGCCGCGCGCGCATGGCCGGCACCACGGCCTGGGTCATGAACAGGGTGCCGCGCATGTTCACGTCCATCACCCGCTCGTAGGTGGCGGCGTCGACCTCCATCAAGCGTTGCGGGCTGGTGATGCCCGCGATGTTGACGAGTATGTCGATGTGGCCAAGCGCATTGATGGCAGCGGCCACCGCGGCTTCGCATTCGGCCTTGTTCGTCACGTCGCAACGCCCGCCGACGTGGC
>JAYUHT010000098.1:0-2524 GCA_043766725.1 Burkholderiales bacterium
TCGTAGCTGGGCGCGGCGAGAACGAATTCGAGATGCACTTGCGGGCCGGTGGTGAAGGGCCCCCAGCGGCCATCTGCCCCGATGAGTTTGCGGTGCAGCGCGCTGCCCTGGCGTTCGCCACTGGCGTGGTTGACGGCATAGACCTCGACCGTGGCGCCGGCCAAGGGCAGGTTGGTCTGGGCACCGGCGCCGAGGCCCGAAACCAGGCCGTCAAGCACGACTTGGGATTCAGTACGGAATGAGTCAGTGGCCGGCACGGCGCCGGTGATGAACTCGAAGGTCTTGGCAAAGGCCTGGCGGTGGTACGAGACCTCGCGATGGTCGAGCCCCGGCAGCACCAGGTTCAGCGCGCCCTTGAGCGCCGGGCCGTCGGCGGCGACGTGGGTGGCCACGCCGGGCTGGCCGATCCACTGGCCTTCGGGCTGGGCAAACTTGTCGTTGCCGTCAGAGCGCAGGGTAAGCCACTTCACGCCGGGGGTGACCTCATCACCGTTCGGGCCCTTTGGCGCATTCATCGTGGTGAGGAAGGGGCCGGTGCCGTTGAATTCGCTGCCCGGCAAGTAGCCTTGGTGCGCCCACACGCCATGGTTGGGTGTGCCGCCCAGCACAGCATGCGAGACGAATTGGCTGCCACCGTTGGCGATGTAGGCGCGGATGACATTGCCGCCGCGCGAATTGCCCACCAGCGCCACTTTGGCCGCGCCGGTGCGCTGGCGCAGTTTGTCGACTTCAGCGGCCAGGAAGTTGGCCTGCTCGGCGCTGGAACTGCGGCCGTCCTGGGCCACGGCGTCGTCGTTGCGCGCCAGCGGGCGGGGCAGGTCGATGGCATGCAGCCGCTCGCGCGGCCAGCCGTTTGACTCGAAGCGCCACAAGGTGGTGAGCCACAGCGCGGCACTGTCGCCGTTGCCGTGCACGAAGACGATGGGGGTGCGTTCGGCTGGCGGCGCGATGCTGGCGCAGGCGCTGGCCAGCACGGCCGCCAGGCCAAGCAGGGCGCGGCGGGTGATCAAGGTGTTCATGCAGTCTCCATATCGTTAGCACAAGGCAGGCCGGGCAATGAAGTGGCGGCGTGCACCGCATTGAGCACGGCCTGGGCCACGGCGTGCGCGGCCAGCGCGCCCAGCACCGTCATGTCACCCGGCTTGCCGCTGGCGCCGGTGGCCAGGGCGAACAAGGTGTCGCCGTCTTGCATGGTATGCGCCGGGTTGATGGCGCGCGCCAAACCGTCGTGCGCCATGCTGGCCAGCTTGTTGGCCTGGGCCTTGGTGAGCTGCGCGTCAGTGCCGACCACGCCGATGCTGGTGGCCATGCCGGCGCGCGCGCGTTCGGGCAACTCGCCGCGCAGCAAGGCCTGCATGCTGCCCAGCAGCGCGCGGCCATCGGCGCCTCGCGCGCCGGCCACGACGCGGCCGCTGGCCGGGTCCACCACATCACCGATGGCGTTCACCGCCACCACCGCCCCCACCGTGATGCTGCCCACCTTGAACGCCGCGCTGCCGATGCCGCCCTTCATGGCACGTGCCGGGCCGAACAGCTTGCCCACCGCGGCACCAGCGCCGGCGCCGACGTTGCCTTGCGCGGGCGCGGCTTGGCTGGTGGTGGCAAAGGCGGCAACGCATGCGGCGTAACCGCTGGCTGCATCGGGCCGGATGCTGGGGTCACCGTGCAGCAGATCGAACAGCACCGCCGCCGGCACGATGGGCACGCGCACGGGGCCCACTTCGAGGCCGTGGCCGTGTTCTTCGAGCCAGCGCATCACGCCGCTGGCGGCATCGAGGCCGAAGGCGCTGCCGCCAGTGAGCAGCACGGCGTGCACCTGTTCCACCAGGTTGTCGGGCCGCAGCAGATCAGTTTCGCGCGTGCCCGGCGCGCCACCGCGCACATCCACGCCGCACACCGCGCCGGCCTCGCACAAGACGACGGTGCAGCCGGTGGGGCGAGCGGGGTGGGTGAAGTGGCCGAGCTTCAGGCCGGCCACGTCGGTGATGAACACGGCGCGCTGAGCGTCAGGCAAACACGCCGGCCGCGGGCTGCATGCGCGCGCTCACCTCGCCCAGGCGGTGCAGCGTGTCGCCGAAGGTCATTTCGAGCATCGTCAAGCGCTTGAAGTAGTGGCTGGAGATGTACTCATCGGTGACGCCGATGCCGCCATGCATTTGCGTGCACTGCTGGCCCACGAAGCGCATGGCCTGGCCGAGCTGCACCTTTGCCTGCGACAACGCACGGCGCCGCTGCGCCGCGGGCTCACCCAGCTTGAGCGTGGCGTAGTAGCTCATCGCGCGGCCCAACTCAAGCTGCATCTTCACATCGACCATGCGGTGGCGCAGCGCCTGGAAGCTGGCCAGCGCGGCGCCGAACTGCTTGCGTGTGTTCATGTATTCGGCGGTGATCTGCGTCATCTTCTCCATCAAGCCCACGCCCTCGGCGCAAGCCGCGGCAATGCCCACGTCCACCGCGGCTTCCAGTGCAGCGTGGCCTTGCAGGGTGATGAGATCAGCCGGTGTCGCATTGAGCGTGATGTTTG
>JAYUHT010000099.1:0-2519 GCA_043766725.1 Burkholderiales bacterium
GCTCAACGCCGGCCCCACGCGCAAGCCGCGGTAACGCTCGGCCATGCGCTGCACCACTTGATCGAAGCGCGAGCGCTCGACCAGGATGCGCGACGCCGCCGAGCAGGTCTGCCCGGCGTTCTGGATGCCGCCGTTCACCAGGAACGGCAAGGCGGCATCCAGGTCAGCATCATCAAAAACAAGCTGCGGGCTCTTGCCTCCCAGCTCCAGCGTCACGGGCACGGTGTGGCGCGCCGCGGCGGCCTGGATCAGCCGGCCCACGGCCACCGACCCGGTGAACGACAGATGCGCCACGCCGGCATGGGCTGAGAGCGCCGCGCCGGCTTCTTCGCCCAGGCCCGGCACCACGTTCAGCGCACCGGCCGGCAGCCCGGCTTCATGCGCAATGTGCGCAAAGGCCAGCGCGCTGAGACAGGCCTCTTCGGCCGGCTTGAGCACGCAGGCATTGCCCATGGCCAGCGCCGCGCCGACGCTGCGGCCGATGATCTGCATCGGGTAGTTCCAGGGCACGATGTGGCCTGTAACGCCATGCGGCTCGCGCAGCGTGAGTGCGGTGTAGCCGCGGGCGAAGGGAATCGTTTCGCCGTGCAGCTTGTCGGCCGCGCCGCCGTAGAACTCCAGGTAGCGTGCCAGCGCCACGGCGTCGGCGCGGCCTTGCTTGAGCGGCTTGCCCACGTCCAGCGCTTCGAGCCGCGCCAACTCGTCAGCCTGCGCCAGCACCAACGCGCTCATGCGCATCAGCACGCGGCCACGCTCGGTGGCGGCGAGCTGCCCCCAGGGCCCGGCGCGCGCGGCCTGTGCGGCGGCCACGGCGGCGTTCACGTCGGCACTGCCGCAGCGCGCAATGCTGGCCAGCTCGCTGCCATCAGAGGGGTTGAACAAGGGCAGCGTGCGGCCCGTGGCGCAGGCCTGCCAACGCCCTGCGATGTAGACCTGCGTCGTGTCAAAGCCGATGGTGCCCATGCTTGTTTCTCCCTTTCATCGGGCATCATAGGTTGCATGGCGTGGTTCCTTCTGCGCCGCTTGGTCACCTTCATGCTGACCCTGGCGGTGGCCTCCATCGTGGTGTTTGCCGTGCTCGAGCTGCTGCCGGGCAATGCGGCGCAGGTGATCCTGGGCGACACCGCCACGCCCGAAGCGCTGGCCGCCATGCAGGCCAAACTTGGGCTCGACCGGCCACCCATGCAGCGCTACAGCGCATGGGTCGGCGGCTTGCTGCAAGGCCGCACGGCCATGAGCGTGAGCTACGACACGCCCACCGCGGAACTGATCGCCGAACGCCTGCAAGTCACCGCGCCGCTGGCGGTGTTGGTGATGCTGCTGACCACCGTGCTGGCCCTGAGCTTGGGGCTGTATGCCGCTTCACGCCACCAGCGCGCGGGCGATGTCGGGGTGATGGCCTTGAGCCAACTGGGCATTGCCATACCGAGCTTCTGGTTTGCGATCCTGCTGGTGCTGTTGTTCGCCGTGAAGCTGCAATGGGTGAGCGCGGGCGGCTTCCCGGGCTGGAGCGAAGCAGACGGCGGCGGCCTGTGGCCGGGCCTGAAAGCGCTGCTGCTGCCGGCCATTGCGTTGGCGGTGGTGCAAGCGGCAATCCTGGCTCGCGTCACACGCTCAGCGGTGTTAGAGGTGATGCGTGAAGACTTCGTTCGCACCGCGCGCGCCAAGGGCCTGAGCCGGCGCCAGACGCTGCTGCGCCATGTGCTGGGCAACGCCATGATCCCGGTGCTCACCGTGATGGGCCTGGAGTTCGCCAACCTGCTCACCGGCACCGTTGTGATTGAAAACGTCTTCGTGCTGCCCGGCGTGGGCCGGCTGGTGTTCCAGGCCATCTCCAACCGCGACCTGGTGGTGGTGCGCGATGTGGTGATGCTGTTGGCGGCCATGGTGGTGGCGGTGAACTTCATCGTCGATGTGCTGTATGCGCTGATCGACCCCAGGCTGCGCGTGGCATGACGGCACGTCAGTACTGCCCATTGCGCGCGCGGGCCGAGCGCCGGGCCGCTCCCAAGCCGGCCCGCGCCGGCCGCGAGACGCGGCTGGCCTTCGGCAGGCGAGAAACCGTCCTCAGGACGGTTTCACGTCCGGCCTCAGTCCCCTGGGGGGATCGCCCGGCGCACGCGCCGGGCGAGGGGCTCACATGACGCGCCATCCGAGCTTCATGATCGGCGCCGTGTTGACGGCGCTGTTGTGCGCCGCGGCGTTGCTGTCGCTCGTCTGGACGCCCTACCCGGCCGCCGAGATCGACATCCCGGCCAAGCTCGCCCTGCCCAGCGCCGCGCACTGGCTGGGCACCGACAGCCTGGGCCGCGACATCGCCTCGCAGTTGCTGGTGGGCGCACAAAGCAGCATTGCGGTGGGCGTGATCGCGGTGGGCATCGGGCTGCTGGCGGGCGTGAGCCTGGGCGCGCTGGCGGCGGCGCGCGGCGGCTGGGTTGAAGAGATCGTGATGCGCGCGGCCGACTTCAGCTTTGCCTTCCCGGCGCTGCTCTCGGCCATCATGCTCACCGCCATTTATG
>JAYUHT010000100.1:0-2518 GCA_043766725.1 Burkholderiales bacterium
GCTCGATCTTGACGCCAAGGTGAACGACCAGGCGCCGGCTGCCTACCGCGGCCTCGATCGTTTCGTGGCCCGCAAGCGCGTGGTGGCCGACCTGCAAGCGCTGGGCCTGTTGGTCGAGACCAAGAAGCACAAGCTGATGGTGCCGCGCTGCGCACGCACCGGCCAGATCGTCGAGCCCATGCTCACCGACCAATGGTTCGTGGCCACCACCAAGCCCGGGCCCGATGGCCGCAGCATGGCGCAAAAGGCGATCGATGCCGTTGAGTCTGGCGCGGTGCGCTTTGTGCCCGAGCAATGGGTGAACACCTACAACCAGTGGATGAAGAACATTCAAGACTGGTGCATCAGCCGCCAGCTCTGGTGGGGCCACCAGATTCCCGCCTGGTACGGCGCGGGCGGAGAGTTGTTCGTGGCGCGCAACGAAGCCGATGCGCGCGTGGCCGCTCAAGCTGCCGGTTATGCCGGGCCGCTGACGCGCGACGCCGATGTGCTGGACACCTGGTATTCGTCGGCGCTGGTGCCTTTTTCCACGCTGGGCTGGCCCCAGCCGAGCGTTGCGCGCGACTTGTTCCTGCCGTCTTCGGTGCTCGTCACCGGCTACGAGATCATCTTCTTCTGGGTCGCCCGGATGATCATGATGACCACTCACTTCACAGGCCAGGTGCCGTTCCGGGATGTCTACATCCACGGCATGGTGCGCGATGGTGAAGGCAAGAAGATGAGCAAGTCCGAAGGCAACGTGCTCGACCCGGTTGACTTGATCCAGGGTTGCGACCTGGCCACGCTGGTGGCAAAGAGTACGGTGGGCCTGCGCAAACCCGAAACGGCGCCCAAGGTGGCGGCGCGGGTGAAGAGAGAATTTCCCGAAGGCATGCCCGCGTATGGGGCGGACGCGCTGCGCTTCACCATGGCCAGCTACGCCAGCCTGGGGCGCAACATCAACTTCGACACCCAGCGCTGCGAGGGCTACCGCAACTTCTGCAACAAGCTGTGGAATGCCTCGCGCTTTGTGCTGATGCAAGTGGAAGGCTTGAGCGAATTCGACCGCGGCATGAACCCCTGTAGCAACGACTGTGGCCCCGAGGGCTACATGAACTTCTCGAACGTTGACCGCTGGGTCGTGGGCGAGCTGCAGCGCGTGGAAGCCGCAGTGGCGCAGGGCTTTGCCGAGTACCGGCTCGACAACGTGGCCAATGCCATCTACACCTTTGTGTGGGACGAGTATTGCGATTGGTATCTTGAATGCGCCAAGGTGCAGTTGGCAACGGGCACACCCGCACAGCAGCGCGCCACGCGCCGCACGCTGCTCAGCGTGCTCGAAACCGTGTTGCGGCTGTTGCACCCGATCACCCCCTTCATCACCGCCGAGCTGTGGGAAAGCGTGGCCAGCGCGGCGGGCCGGCGGCCGGCCAATTTGCCAGCGGGCATCGTCACCGCGCCGTACCCACGCGCGCAGTTGGAGAAGGTCGATGCCCAAGCCGATGCCTGGGTGGCGCGGCTGAAAGAAGTGGTGGGCGCTTGCCGCAACCTGCGCTCGCAGATGAACCTCAACCCCGGTCAGCGCGTGCCGCTGGTCACGTTGGGTGACGGCGACTTCATCACCCATGCGCGCCCCTTGTTGATGGCGCTGGCGCGCTTGAGCGAAGTGAGTGTGCTCGGCGACGAAGCGGCGTTTGCGCAGGCCACACGCTTGTCACCTGTAGCCAACCCGGGGGCGGCGCGCTTGGGCTTGCAGGTGGAAATCGATTTGGTGGCCGAAGGTGCGCGCTTGCGCAAGGAAATCGAGCGGCTGCAAGGCGAGGTCACCAAGGTCCACGCCAAGCTGAACAACGAAAGTTTTGTGGCCCGGGCGCCCGCCGCCGTGGTGAATCAGGAGCGCGCCCGTTTAAGCGAATTCACACTGACGGTGGCCCGACTGAAAGATCAACTGGCGGCTCTGGGCCCGTAGGCCGCGCGGGCGCGGGCCGCGGCGTTTCGGCCAGCAGCTCGTCGATGCGGCGCACCACCGCCCAGGCGCTGCGCAGGCGCGATTCGCGCGTGGTGCCGGCCACCCGGGGCGTGACCTGCAAACCGCGCGCCTGGTGCAGTGGGCGCCCGGGCTCCAGGGTGCCGGGCTCCATGCTGTCGAACCAGGCCGCGGCCAGGCGGCCGCTGTTCAAGGCGCCGGCCAGCGCGGTTTCATCGAACAACTCGGAGTGCGACAGGTTGATGACCACCTGGTCGGGCCGCGCCGCAGCCAGCAAGCGCTCGCCGATCAAGGCCTTGTAGCGCGGGAAGTAGGGCATGAACACGCACAGCACATCGCTGCGTTCAACCACCTCGCGCAGCGGCACGGGGGCCACGTTCCAGCGCGCCCACAGGGCGTCGGTGGCGTGCACCGCGGGGTCGTAGCCGATCACCTTGGTGCCGAAGGCGCCGAGCAGCACCGACAGCGGCCGCACCGCTGCCGTCATGCCCACCATGCCCACGCTGGCGGCGCCGAGTTCGCGACCCACCAGGTAGCCGTCGCCGCTGCGCA
>JAYUHT010000101.1:0-6728 GCA_043766725.1 Burkholderiales bacterium
ACCGATGCCTTCATGCGCGCGGTGCAAGAAGACGCTGAATTCGAACTCGTGCACCGCGCCGCGCCCAGCCCCGAGACGCGCGCCGGCGGCGCCTTCCAGCGCGCTGACGGCCATTGGGTCTACCGCAGCCTGCGTGCGCGCGAGCTGTGGGAACAAATCATGCATTCCACGTATGACCATGCCGAACCCGGCGTGCTGTTTCTTGACCGCATCAACCAAGACAACAACCTGCACTATTGCGAAAGCATCCAGGCCACCAACCCGTGCGGTGAACAACCCCTGCCCGCCTACGGCTGCTGCTGCCTGGGCAGCATCGACCTCACCCGCTTCGTGCGCCGGCCGTTCACGGCCGCTGCAACGTTCGATGAAACTGGCTTCGCCGAAGTGGCCGCGGTGGCCACGCGCATGCTCGACAACGTGCTTGACGTGACCGTCTGGCCCTTGCCGCAGCAGCACCGCGAAATGCAGGCCAAGCGGCGCATCGGCCTGGGCTTCACCGGCCTGGGCGATGCGCTGGTGATGCTGAACCTGCATTACGGCGAGCCGGCCGCGCGCGAACAGGCGCGGCGCGTCGCCGAGGTGATGCGCGACGCGGCCTACAACGCTTCTGTTGACTTGGCCCGCGAGCGCGGCGCCTTTGCGCTGTTCAACGCCGATCTGTACCTCAGCGGCGGCAGCTTCGCCAGCCGCCTGCCGGCTGAGCTGAAAGAGCGCATCCGCGCCCACGGCATGCGCAACTCGCACCTGTTGAGCATCGCGCCCACCGGCACCATCAGCCTGGCCTTTGCCGACAACGCCAGCAACGGCATCGAGCCGGCGTTCAGTTGGAGCTACACGCGCAAGAAGCGGCTGCCCGAGGGCGGCTTCAAGGAATACGCGGTGCAAGACCATGCCTGGCGGCTGTACCGCCACCTGCACGGTGAACACGCGGCGCTGCCGCCGGCTTTCGTCAACGCCCTGGAACTCAGTGCCACACAACATGCGGCCATGGTGGCGGCGGTGGCGCCGTACGTCGACACCGCCATCAGCAAGACGGTTAATGTTCCAGAAGACTACCCTTACGCCGAATTCAAAGACCTGTACATGCAGGCCTGGAACGCCGGCCTGAAGGGCCTGGCCACCTACCGGCCCAACGCCGTGCTGGGCTCGGTGCTGTCTGCCCCTGGGCCGGCTGAAGCCGGCCGTCCCCCGGGGGGATCAAGCAAAGTGGCAGAGCCACATTTGCTTGAGAGTGTGGACACCCCGGCCGCGCAGCCGGCGCCGCTGCGAACCGATGAAGCCAACCAGCGCCTGCTGCTCAAGCGCCTGCCCGCCGCGGTGCTCACCTCGTTGCGCTGGCCAAGCCGGCCCGAGATGCCATCGGGCAACCCGGCCTGGAGCTTCATGATCCAGCACCCGCACGGTGAATTTGCGCTCTTCGTGGGCGAGCTGCCGGGCGAGCCCGGGCCCGATGCCGGCCTGTTCGGCCGCACCGTGCCGTTTGAAGTGTGGGTCAACGGCGCCGAGCAGCCGCGCGGGCTGGCGGCTCTGGCCAAGACCTTGTCGATGGACATGCGCGTGAACGATGCGCAGTGGCTCAAGCTCAAGCTCGACGCCCTGGCCACGGTGGCCGAGGAGCGCGCGTTCGAAATGCCGTTCCCGCCGCACGGCCAGCGCCGCTTGTTCCCGGGCGTGGTGGCGGCCACGGCGGCGGTGATCCGCTGGCGCTGCGAGCAGCTCGGCACCTTTGCCGATGCGGCGGCCGCCACGCCGGTGCTCGACGCCATGTTCAGCGTGGAAGAGCCGCGCACAGACTCATCTGGAACGTTGGCCTGGGCGGTCGACGTGAGCAACCCGGCCGCGCACGAAGAATTCACCGTCACGCTCAAGGAAGTGAGCTTGCCGGCGCCGGATGCGAACAAGCCGGGCAGCACCATCACCCGCACCATCACCCGGCCCTGCGCCATGGGCTTTTCAGGCAACTACCCGCGCGCGCTCGACGGCCTGGCGCGCGCGCTGTCGCTGGACATGCGCGTGCACGACCCGGCGTGGATCGGCATGAAGTTGCGCAAGCTGCTCAACGTGGGCGAGCCGTTGGCGCAATTCATGGCCCCGGTGCCGGGTGAGCGGCGCCAGCAACTGTGGCCCAGCACCGTGGCCTATGTGGCGCGGTTGGTGATTCACCGCTACGCCATGCTCGGCGTGCTGAATGAAGAAGGCCTGCCGTTGCACGAGCTGGGCCTGCTGCAAAGCCCCGCGGGCGGGGTGGACGGCGCGCCCAAGACCCTGCCCGGCAGCCGCTGCCCCGAGTGCGGCAACGCCACGCTGATCCACCGCGACGGCTGCGACTTCTGCACCGCCTGCGGGTACGTGGGGCAGTGCGGGTAGGGCGTACTCGGAAGTGCATCGACTGCACTACAGCGTGTACTTGAGAACCGGTACTTAGAATTCAGCGATGCTGCGCGCCTCATTCAAACAACAAGTGCTCCAGGTGCGTGAAGACGCCATCGTCGAGTCGGTCAACCGGCTGCTGGCCGAAAAAGGCTACGAAGCGATGACGGTGGATGAGGTGGCGGCCGAGGTCGGCATTGCCAAGGCCAGCCTGTACAAGCACTTCCCGTCGAAAGAGGCGCTCGCCGCCGCGGCCATGGTGCGTGCGCTGCAGCGCGGGCTGGGTGTCATCGAGGCGCTGGCCGCGCAGCCCAAGGCGGCGCCGCTGGATCAACTCAAGGCCTTGGTGCGCTGGGCCTTGCAGTTGCAACTGGCCGGTGCCATGCCCACCCTGCCGGCGCAGAACTCGGCGCTGCGCGCGGCGTTGTCGCAGAACAAGGTCTATCTCGACTTGCTGATGCAGGTCAGCGAGCAGTTGGGCGCGTGGATCACGGCGGCGCAGAAGAAGGGCACGCTGGACCGCAAGCTGCCGCCCGAACTGGTGCTGTACACCGTTTTCGCCCGCGCCTGCGACCCCGTGCTGGGCCTGCTCAAGGCCAGCGGCACGCACAGCGACGAGCGCATCGTCGAGCTCATCACCACCACCTGCTTCAACGGCCTGGCGGCGCGCTGAGCGGCGCGGCCCGCGGCCGCTCAGCAGCCCTGAAAGACCCTCTCGTCCCAAATTGAACTACACAGTCACATTTTAGACTGTATAGTTTAAGCATGGGCGATCCAACCTCCTTCTTGCCGGGTGCACCGCAGTGGCCGGCCCAGCCATGAAGCGCGTGGCCGTGGTGGGTGCCGGCATCGCCGGGCTGGCGGTGGCGCACAGCCTGCGCCAACAGGCCGGGGTGATGTCCGATGTGATGGCCGATGTGACGCTGTTTGAAGCCGGCGGGCACTTTGGTGGCCATGCGCACACGGTCGACGTCACGCTGGGTGGGGTGAGCCACGGTGTGGACACCGGTTTCCTGGTCTTCAACGAGCGCACCTACCCCAAGCTGATTGCGCTGTTCGCTGAGCTTGGCGTGGCCACGGTGCCGTCAGACATGTCGTTCTCGGTGCAATGGCCGGCCACCGGCTTCGAGTGGTGCGGCAGCAGCCTGAACAGTGTTTTCGCGCAGCGCTCCAACCTGGCGCGCCCGGCGTTCTGGCGCATGTTGAGCGAGATCGCTCGCTTCAATAAGCAGGCCCGTGCCATCGCCTTGGGCGCGCCCTGCCGCGAGCACACGGTGGGCGAATTCCTGCAAGCGCGCGGCTTCAGCGAGCTGTTCCGCAGCGGCTACTTCATGCCCATGGTGGCCTGCATCTGGTCGTGCGCGCCCGAGCAGATGCAGCACTACCCGCTGCGCAGCCTGCTGGCTTTCTGCCACAACCATGGCCTGCTGCAGATCAGCCAGCGCCCGCCCTGGCGCACCGTGGTGGGCGGGTCACGGCAGTACGTGCGCCGTATCGTCAGCGGCTTGGCGCATGCGCGGCTGCACACGCCGGTGCGCCGGGTGGACCATGGTGTCGATGAGGTCGGCGCCTCGGTCACCACCGATCACGGCGTGGAGTGGTTCGATGCCGTGGTGCTGGCCTGCCACAGCGACCAGGCCCTGGCCCTGCTGGCCCGCCCCAGCGTGGCTGAGCAGCAGGTGTTGGGCGCCATTCGCTATCGCAACAACCGCGCCGTGCTGCACACCGATGCCACGCTGCTGCCGCGCCGGCCGCTGGCCTGGGCGGCCTGGAATTACGAGGGCGCGCCGCCCGGCCATGGCGCAGCGGGCGATGTTTGCCTGCACTATTTGATCAACAAGCTGCAACCGCTGCCGTTCACCCAGCCGGTGCTGGTGTCGCTCAACCCCAGGCGCGAACCGCGGCCTGAAACCGTGCACGCTGAATACCAGGTCGCGCACCCGGTGTTCGATGCCGGCGCCCTGGCGGCGCAGGCGCGCCTGGGCGCTATCCAGGGCCGAAACAGCCGCTGGTTTTGCGGCGCCTGGGCCGGCCATGGCTTTCATGAAGACGGCCTGGCCAGCGGCCTGGCCGTCGTCGATGCGCTGCGCCAGCGCTGGGCGCAACCAAGCCAGCGCCGCGCCGCGCTGCGCCGGGTGGCTTGATGGCATCGGCCCCCAGCCATACCGCCTTGCTGGGCCGCGGCATGGTGCGCCACGCCCGCGTACGCCCGCTGGTGCACCGCTTTGCCTACCCCGCTTATTTTTTGCTGCTGCCGCTGCGCAGCCTGCGCGCGCACGGGCCGGGCAGGTTGGCGCGCAACCGCGCCGCGTGGGTGAGCTTTCATGACCGCGACCATGGCGTGGGCGGTGACGACTGCCTGGCCTGGGTCGAGCAGTTGCTGCAGCGCGAAGGCGTGCATGACGCTGATGGCGAGATCTGGTTGCAGTGTTTTCCGCGCGTCTTCGGCTGGGTTTTCAAGCCGGTGAGCTTCTGGTACTGCCAGCGCGCAGATGGCACCCTGGCCTCGGTGGTGGTCGAAGTCAACAACACCTTCGGCCAGCGCCACTGCTACCTGGTGGCCGCGCCGCATGCGGCGTGGGGCCGCGAAGCACTGGCGCGCAAGCTGCTGCATGTCTCGCCCTTTTGCGCGGTGCAGGGCCACTACCGCTTTCGCTTCCTGCGCAGCCGCGGCGGCTTGGCCGCTGGCGCGCAATTGGTGGCGCGCATCGACCACCACGACGACCAAGGCTTGCTGTTGGGCACCAGCCAGTCAGGCCGCTTGCAGCCCCTCACGAACGCCGCGCTGTGGCGCGCGTTTGCGGCGGTGCCTTGGCAGTCGCTCAGTGTCTACGCACGCATTCATTGGCAGGCCTTGCGCCTGTGGTGGCGCGGCGTGCCTTGGTTCAGCAACCCGGCGCCGCCCGCGGCGGCCATCAGTCACGCAAGCCACGCTGGTCACGCCAGCCACGTCAACCACGTCAACCACGCCAGCCACGCGCACGACGCGAACACATGAACGCTCAATCCAACCCATCAGTTTGCGCGGCGGCCCCTGCGCGCGGCGGCATGCCAAACGACTTGCCTGCCGCCACCGCGCTGCCCTGGGGCGCCAGCTTGGCGTTGCGGGCCTTGCGTGGCCTGCGCCATGGCCAGATTGAACTGCGCCTGCCCGACGGGCACACAGTGCGGTTTGGCAGCGCAGGCAGTGCAGGCAAGGCCGAAGGCATGGCCCACCTGCACGTCCATGATGCTTTGATGTTCCCGGCCGTCATGCGCCATGGCGACATCGGGTTTGCCGAAAGCTACATCCAGGGCCTGTGGAGCACGCCCGATCTGCCGGCCTTGCTGCGCCTGCTGGTGGCCAACCGTGCCACGCTTGAACGGTTGATCCACGGCGGGCGTGTCGGCGCCTGGCTGCACCGTGTGCGCCATGCCCTGCGGCGCAATTCGCGTGCCGGCAGCCGCCGCAACATCCACGCGCACTACGACCTGGGCAACGACTTCTATCGCCTGTGGCTGGATGCGGGCCTGAACTACTCCAGCGCCTGGTTCGTGGGGGACATGACGCAGAGCCTGGCGCAGGCGCAGGCCAACAAGATGCACCGCGCCCTGGCGCAGTGCGCGGTGCGCCCGGGTGAGCGGCTGCTTGAAATCGGCTGCGGCTGGGGTGGCCTGGCTGAACTCGCCTGCCGAGGCGTTGGTGCGCGGGTCACCGGCATCACCTTGTCGAGCGAACAACTGGCCTGGGCGCGCGAGCGCTTGGAGCAGGCCGGGCTGAGCGCCGAATTTCACTTGCAGGACTACCGCGACCTGGCCGGTGAGCCCTTTGATGCCGTGGTGTCGATCGAGATGTTCGAAGCCGTGGGCCGTGCGTACTGGCCGGGCTACTTCGCCACGCTGCACCGCATGCTCAAGCCCGGTGGCCGCGCCTGCATCCAGAGCATCGTCATCCGCGACGATTTGTTCGAACGCTATGCCCGCGGCAGCGATTTCATCCAGCAATACATCTTCCCCGGCGGCATGCTGCCCAGCCCGAGTGTCTTTCGCAGCGAAGCGCGCAGGGCCGGCTTGCAAGTGGTGGATGAGTTCGCCTTCGGTGCCGACTACGCCGAAACGCTGCGCCGCTGGCGCGAACGTTTCCTGGCTGAACAAGCGCAGGTGAGGGCGTTGAAGAAATTCGACACCCGATTCATCCGCACCTGGGACTTCTACCTCACCTATTGCGAAGCCGCGTTCATGCAGGGCGACACCGATGTCATCCAGTTCACCTTGCAGCGAACGTGAGCTCGCCGGGCCGCCATCGGCCACAGGCCGATGGCCCTCGCCAGGCGGCAGGCAGCCCGCAGGGGCTGCCTGCGTCCGGGCTCAGCCCCAAG
>JAYUHT010000102.1:0-6724 GCA_043766725.1 Burkholderiales bacterium
TCACTTCAAACGGTGGTGCGGCGGTGGCCAATGTGGTGATCGACGAGAACCAAACCGCGGTGACGGTGGTGGCGGCCGGCGATGCCGATGCCGGCACCGTGTTCGCCTACAGCATCGCCGGCGGCGCCGACGCGGCGCGCTTTGCCATCGACGCCGCCAGCGGCATGCTCACCCTCATGACCGCGCCTGATTTCGAAGCACCGGGTGATGCGGGCGCGGACAACACGTACGACGTGATCGTCGCGGCCAGCGATGGCGTGCACCTGGGCCTGCAGACGTTGGCCGTGCGCGTGGTGAGCGTGAACGAAAACCCGCAGGCCGCCGGCCTGGCCGCCACGCTGGATGAAGGTGCCAGCCTGAGCATCAACCTGGCTTCGGCGGCCAGCGATGTCGACGCTGGCACCGATGGCCAAATCAACCTCGCCGGCACCGCCATCACCCAGGCGCCCGCGCATGGCAGCCTGGTGGTCAACCCTGACGGCACCGTGAGCTATGTGCATGACGGCAGCGAGACCACGGCCGACAGCTTCAGCTTCACGCTGCGCGATGCCGGTGGGCTGGTGTCAAACGTGGCGCGGGTGAGCTTGAGCGTGCGCCCGGTGAACGATGCGCCGGCGATCACCGTGGTGGGCGTGCGGCTGGAATCGGGGCAAGAGCTGGTGTTGAACAACGAGATGGTGGCCAGCCTCGACCCCGACAACACCACGGCGCAACTCAGCTACACCGTGAGCCTTGCGCAGCATGTGCGCTTCGAGTTCGCGGCGGCGCCGGGCGTGGCCATCAGCCAGTTCACCCAGGCGCAGGTGGATGCCGGCGCCGTGCGCGTGGTGGCGCTGAGCTTGCTCGACGCGCCGGCCTGGCGCATGGTGGTGAACGACGGCGTGCTGGACAGTGCGCCGCGCGACGCCGTGGTGAACTTTGTTGTCACCTGGCGCGAGCCTGGCGGCCCCGGTGGCAACAACACCACGGTGTTGCCGCCGGTGCCGGCCGCGCAGCCGGGCGATGACGCGCCCGCCGCCGGCGCCGGGCTCAAGGCGCTGCAGCGCGCTGCCGAGAAATCAGTGCTGCCGCTGGCCGAAGCGACCGACGCGAACGCGGCCCAGGGCGATGCGGCGGTGGTCGCATTCGAACGGGAGCGCGCCGGGCAGCGCATGGTCATCGTGCTCGACGGCTACCGCGTCCACCGCGATGTATTGATCAACGCCAACATGGATCTGCTGGCACCCCTGTCACACGAGGACTTCCTGATGAACGTGTCGCTGCAAGCCAACCTGCTGGGCGACGCTGCCATGGCCGGGCACGGCTCGATGCGCACCACCCTGCGCGACGCCGAGATCGGCGAGGTGCAGGTTGAACTCAGCAAGCCGGCCGGCCTGAACATCGACGTGCAGGCGGTGCAGGCGGCCGGTGTGGCGCTCACGGCTGGTGCCGTGTGGTGGGCCCTGCGTGCCGGCGGCCTGCTGGCCAGCCTGGTGATGAGCCTGCCGGCTTGGCGCCACGTCGACCTGCTGGCCGTGCTGCCCGACGACGATGAAGAAGACGAGCAATGGGCCGGCGGCGAAGATGATGAAGCGGCGCGCGACGAACGCGCGGTGGATGCGGTGCTCAACCCCGTGCAAAGCGGTGGGCGGCCATGACGAAACCCAGCGCGTGGCGCATGGGCCCAATCGCCCGCATCAGCCTGGGCGTGGTGGCCCTGCTCGTCAGCCTGGTGCTGCTGGTGGACATGCTGTTCGGCGTGGTGCCCGGGCATGGTGAGCAGCAGCGCAAATTGCGCCAGCGTGTGGCCGAAACGCTGGCCGTGCAGATCACGTCGCTGCTGGAAGCCGGCGACACGGCCACGCTGGCGCGCACGATTGCGCAAGTGCTGGCGCGCGACGGCGACCTGCGTTCCATCGTGGTGCGCCGGCTCGACGGCTCCACCTACTTGCAAAAGGGGGACGAGCCGGCCAAGGGCCACGGCAGCGCCGCGGCCAGCACGCTGGACGATCTGCGCGTGCCCATTCTTTCCGGCGCGCGCACCTGGGGCGAAGTGCATTTGCGGTTCGCGCCGTCCGCGCCGGAAACCTTGCTGGGCTGGTTGGCCAGCCCGATGATCCGCGCGCTGTTGCTGCTCAGCCTGGGCGGCTTCGGGCTGAGCTATGCGTACATGCGCCGGGCGATGCATTACCTCAACCCGTCGAGCACCGTGCCCGAGCGTGTGCGCAAGGCTTTTGATGCACTGACCGAAGGCTTGGTGATCGTCGATGCCCAGGCCCGCATCGTGCTGGCCAACCAAGCCTTTCGCAACCTGCACCCGCTGGCCGCGACCGACTTGAACGGCCGCCAGATCGACGCCCAGGCCTGGCTCACCGCCGGCGTGACCGATGCGCAACCGCTGCCGTGGACGCGCACCTTGAGCGGCGAGGGCGCAGTGGCGGGCCACAACCTGGACTTGCTGCAACCCGACCGGACGCCGATGCGCCTGCTGGTCAGCAGTGCCCCGGTTGCAGACAACGGCGGCCGCGTGCGCGGCTGCATGATCACCTTCGACGACGTGACCGCCGTGCATCGCGCCAACGAAGAGCTGCGCGCCACCATGGTCGAGTTGCAAAAGACGCGCGTGCGCATTGAAGAGCAGAACGTCGAACTGCGCCGCCTGGCCGAGCGCGACCCGCTCACTGGTTGCTTCAACCGCCGCGCGTTCCACCAGGCCGGCCAGGAGCTGTTCGCGCAGGCCAAGGAGGATCACACCGACCTGTGCTGCGTGATGAGCGACATCGACCACTTCAAGAAGTTCAACGACGTCTATGGCCACGCCGTGGGCGACCAGGTGATCCAGACCGTGGCCAAGATGCTGGGTGACGGCCTGCGCCCAGGCGACATGCTGTGCCGCTACGGCGGCGAGGAGTTCTGCATCGTGCTGCCCGGGGCCACGCCCGACGTGGCCCGGCAGGTGGCCGACGCCATTCGTGCCACGATTCATGAACATGCCAAGGACGCCATTCGCGGCACCGACGTGATGCGCATTGCCGCCAGCTTTGGCGTGGCCTCGGTGATGATGGGCGCCAGCTCGCTGGAGTCGCTCATCGAACAGGCCGACCAGGCGCTGTACAAGTCGAAGGAAGGCGGGCGCAACCGGGTGAGCGTGTGGCGGCCGGAGGCCGAACTCGAGCCGGCTTGATGTGAAACACCCCCTACGCGCTTCGCGCGCCCCCTCAAGGGGGCAACGCCAGCGGCCCGGCAGAGCCGGTTCCGCGGCGTTCGCTTGGGCCGAGCTGTCCAAGCGTGTTGCGCTCAGTCTTCCAGTTCCGCTTTCGCCATCTCCACATCCAGCTTTTCCATCGCATCCAGCGGCGGGCAGGCGGCGGCTTCGGCATACAGCTTTTCGGCTTCGGCCATGCGCTTGTCGCCTTCGAGCATGACCAGGCCGTTGGCGTATTCGACGCGCGCAATGGCCGATGCCGGGTTGAGCTTGAGGGCATCTTTGAACAGCTTCAGGCCGGTGGCGGCGTCAGCGCCCTGCGTGCGGCCCAACAGCTTGCCCACCTTGTCGATCACCTCGGCGTGGAAGGTGCCCAGCGCAATGTGCGCATCGGCATGCTTGGGTTCGAGCTTGATGGTGGTTTCCAGCGCGTGCTTCACCTTGCTGCCCAGGCCTTGCGCCAGCGCCTTGGCCACGCTGATGCTCTGGCTATAACGGCCCAGTGCATAGGCCTGCCAGTACCAGGCACCCGGGTTGCTGGGCTCGGCAGCGGCCAGGGCGGCGGCGCGCTCGGCCACTTCCTGGAACAACGCGAGCTTGGTCTTTTCGCTCTTTTCCAGGTAGTTGGCGTAGATGCATTGCGCCTTGTTGGCCAGGCTCAGGCCGGCTGCGCCGAGCTTCAGGCCAGCCTGTGCGGCCTTGTCGAATTCACCGGCATGGAACAGGCCCCAGGCGGCGAGCAGCTTGTCATCTTTGGGCAGCGGTTCGGCGTCACCGGCGTGCAGCCGGGCCCACTTTTTCTTCAGCGCGGCGGCATCAAAGGTGTACTCGGCGGCGTCATACGGGAAGGCGGTCCATTTGGCCATGGGTCATCTCCTAGGGGGCGGGAAAGAAATCATTGCTGCTGGTACGGCGCCACCAGCGTTTGCAGGTGTGCACGGGCCGGGGCATCGAGATACGGCGCCAGCAAGCTGAGCACATGGTAGGCGCCACGCGCCAGCGCGGCCTGCGCGTTTTCAGGCTCCAGCGCATGGCGCGGGTCTTGGGCGTATTCGAAACTTAACCAATAGGTCACGACGACCACCATGGCATTGGCCACGGCCGGGGCCTGCGGGCTTTCCATCGGCAGCGGGGCGCTGCGGCCCAGGCCGGCCAGCAGCGCGCGCACCGCGCGCACTTTGCTCTTGAGCACGGTTTGGAAGTGCAGTTCGAGGCGACGGTTCTTGCTGAGCAGGTCGTTCAGGTCGCGGTACAGAAAGCGGTACTGCCAGATCAGCTCGAACAGCATGTGAAAGAACAGCCAGGCGTCTTCGATGTGACGCACGCCTTCGGCCGCTGGCAACAATTCGCCCAGGGCTGATTCATAGCGGTTGAACAAGTGAGTGGTGAGCTCGTCGCGCGCCGGGTAGTGGTAATACAGGTTGCCCGGGCTGATGCCCAGCTCGGCCGAGATCAGCGTGGTGCTGACATTGGGCTCGCCAAAGCGGTTGAACAGCGCCAGCGTGGTTTCCAGAATGCGTTCGGCGGTGCGGCGCGGCTGCTTGGTGGGCATGGTGCGGGCAATCTATCACCTGCCATGTCGGCGCTGCCTCCGGGCATGCCCGCGACACGCCTCGGCTGGGTGGCTTCCTACAATCCAGCGCATGCCTGCCATTGCGTTTGAACATGTTTCCAAGTCGTATGCCACGGCACGGGGTGAGATCAAGGCCCTGAGCGATGTCAGCTTCAGCATCGAGCAAGGCGAGTTCTTCGGCCTGCTGGGCCCAAACGGTGCGGGCAAGACCACGCTGATCAGCATCCTGGCCGGCCTGGCGCGTGCCAGCAGCGGGCGCACCACGGTGATGGGGCACGACGTGGTGGGTGACTATGCCGCCGCGCGCCGCGCCCTGGGCCTGGTGCCGCAGGAGCTGGTCTTCGACCCCTTCTTCAACGTGCGTGAATGCCTGCGCATCCAAAGCGGCTACTTCGGCTTGCACGACAACGAGGCCTGGATCAGCGAGTTGCTCGACAACCTGGGCCTGGCCGACAAGGCCGGCGCCAACATGCGGCAACTCTCCGGCGGCATGAAGCGCCGCGTGCTGGTGGCACAGGCCCTGGTGCACCGCCCGCCGGTGATCGTGCTCGACGAGCCCACCGCCGGGGTGGATGTGGAGTTGCGCCAAACGTTGTGGGCCTTCGTTTCGCGCCTGAACCGCGCCGGCCACACCGTGTTGCTGACCACGCATTACCTCGAAGAAGCCGAGGCCCTGTGTTCTCGCATCGCCATGCTCAAGCAGGGCCGGGTGGTGGCGCTGGATCGCACCGCGAATTTGCTCGCCGGCACGGCCAGCACCATGCTGCGCTTCAAGACCGACGACGTGCTCAAGCCCGCCTTGGCGGCGCGTGCGCGCGTCACCGGCCGCATCGTGCAACTCGCCGCGCACGACGCCAGCGAGGTGGAAACATTGCTGACGCAATTGCGCACCGAGGGCACCCGCATCGAAGACCTGGAAATCGGCCGCGCCGACCTGGAAGACGTGTTCCTGGAAATAATGCAAGCGCACCCGGGGTTGGCTGCATGACCAACCTGAGCGGCTTTCGCACCCTGTTCTACAAAGAGGTGCTGCGCTTTTGGAAGGTGGCGGTGCAGACCGTGGCCGCGCCGGTGCTCACCGCGGTGCTGTACCTGCTGATCTTCGGCCATGTGCTGAGCGACCGCGTGCAGGTGTTCGAAGGCGTGGGCTACACGCGCTTTCTCGTTCCGGGCCTGGTGATGATGAGCGTGCTGCAAAACGCCTTCGCCAACACGTCGAGCTCGCTGATTCAAAGCAAGATCAGCGGCAACCTGGTGTTTTTGCTGGTCACGCCGCTGTCGCACTGGGCCTGGTTTTTGGCCTATGTGGGCGCGGCCATCACCCGCGGGTTGGCGGTGGGTGCGGGCGTGTTCGCGGCCACCGCCTGGTTTTCACCGCCCGGCCTGGTGCAGCCGCTGTGGGCGCTGGTTTTTGTGCTGCTGGGCGCGGCCATGCTCGGCACGCTGGGCCTGGTGGCCGGCCTGTGGGCTGACAAGTTTGACCAGACCGCGGCGTTCCAGAACTTCATCATCATGCCCATGACGTTTCTGTCGGGCGTGTTCTATTCGGTGCATTCGCTGCCCGACTTCTGGCGCGCGGTGAGCCACTTGAATCCGTTCTTCTACATGATCGACGGCTTTCGGCGCGGCTTCTTCGGTGTCAGCGATGTCAACCCCTGGTTGAGCCTGGGCGTGGTGGGCACGAGCTTTTTGATCATCGCCGCCTTGGCCTTGTATCTGCTGAAAACGGGCTACAAGCTGCGCCACTGAACAGGTTGGATTGCGACGGCGATAATTCGCGCCATCATGAGCGAACCCACTCCCCAGCAAGTTCAAGCGTTCATCGCCGCCGGCCTGGCCTGTGAGCATGTTCAGGTCGACGGCGACGGCCGCCACTTCTTTGCCACCATCGTCTCGCCGGCCTTTGAAGGCCGCACGCGCGTGGCGCGCCACCAGCAGGTCTACGCGGCCCTGGGCGATCGAATGCG
>JAYUHT010000103.1:0-6722 GCA_043766725.1 Burkholderiales bacterium
CGATCAGGTTGTTGGTGGTGCGGCCTTCTTCCTCAGCCATTTCGGCCAGGGTGTCCCACACCATGTTCTCCAGCCGGATGCTGGTCAACACACCGTGGATGCGGATGGTGCGCGAGCGCTGCTCGTACTGAATGGGGTCGGCCTTGACGAAATATTCGCACATGGCGGGATCCTTCAGAGTTCGCGCCGGCTCATGCGCGCGGCAATGTGGTCGGCCTGGCGGATGGCCAGGGCAACGATGGTGAGCGTGGGGTTCTCGGCGCCGCCCGTGGTGAACTGGCTGCCGTCAGAGATGAACAGGTTGGCCACGTCATGGGTTTGGCCGAAGGCGTTGCACACGCTGTCGCCCGCGCTGCTGCCCATGCGGCAGGTGCCCAGGTTGTGCGTGCTGGGGTAGGGCGGCGTGCGGTAGGTCTTGATGGCACCGGCCGCCTTGTAGACCTTTTCGCCTTGCTCGAAGGCATGGTTGCGCATGGCCACGTCGTTGGGGTGATCGTCGAAGTGCACGTTGGGCGCGGCGTTGCCGTACTTGTCTTTCACATCCTTGTTCAAGGTGATGCGGTTGTTGGCGCGCGGCATGTCTTCGCCCACCAGCCACATGCCGGCGGTGTTGGCGTAGTGGTCCATCCACCACGCGAACTCGGCACCCCAATCACCCGGGTTGAGGAATGCGGCCATGAACGGCAGGCCCAGCGCCAAGGTCTCCATTTCGTAACCGCCGGCGAAGCCGCGCTTGGTGTCGTGCTTGGCTTCATCTTGAATGATGCCGGCCATGGTGGTGCCGCGGTACATGTGCACCGGCTGCTTGAAGGCGGCGTAGACCGAGCCGGTCATGTGGCGCATGTAGTTGCGCCCGACCTGGCCTGATGAGTTGGCCAGGCCATCGGGGTGTTTGTTTGATGCTGAGAGCAGCAGCAGGCGCGGGGTTTCGATGGAGTTGCCGGCGACGCAGACCACGCGCGCACTCTGGCGCTGCTCGGCGCCGGCCTTGTCACGGTAGACCACGGCGTTGGCCTTGCCGGCGTCATCGTGCTCGATGCGCACCACGTGCGAGTCGGGCCGCAGGTCGAGGTTGCCGGTGGCGTCGGCCTTGGGCAATTCGACATACAGCGTGCTCCACTTCGCACCACTCTTACAGCCCTGGAAGCAAAAGCCCAGTTGCATGCAGCGCCCGCGGCCATCGCGTGGCTCGCTGTTGATGGCCATGTTCCCGGTGTGCACGTTCTTGTAGCCCAGCTTCTTGGCCCCGGCGTGCATGACCTTGAAGTTGTTGTTGCCCGGCAGGCCCGGGATGCCGTTGGTGCGCGTGACGCCCATCTTGTCTTCAGCGCGGGCGTACCAGGGTGCCATGTCCTGCAAGGTCACCGGCCAGTCCATCAGGCTGGCGCCGGCCACATCGCCATAGGTGGTGCGGGCCTTGAATTCATGTTCCTGCAAGCGCAGCGACGCGCCCGCCCAATGCGTTGTGCTGCCGCCCACGGTTTTGCAGATCCAGGCCGGCAGGCCGGCGAAGTCTTTGGCCACGCGCCAACTGCCCGAGGTTGTGCGCGGGTCGAGCCAGGCGATCTGGCCGAAGGACTTCCATTCGTCGTTGATGAAGCTGGCCGGGCTTTGCAGGGCGCCGGCTTCCAGCACCACCACTTTCACGCCCTTTTGGCACAGCTCGTTGGCCAGCGTGCCACCGCCCGCGCCCGAGCCGATGATGACGACTGCCGAGGCGTCGTTGAGTTCGATCTTTGCCATGGTCTGGTCTCCAGTTCGGTATCGAAGGGATCAACCCATGTAGGGCTTGGGGCTGGCCGTGAGATCGGGCTCAGGCAGCCACTTCAAATCCTGGAAGCCACGCGTGATGTAGCCGCCTTTCTCCCAGGCCGAGCCGGGGTAGCCAAAGGCCTTGTAGGCCATGTCGTTGTCGTACAGCGAGGTGATGCTCTTGCCGCGCACGGCGCCGAAGAAGGGGCTGCCTTCGATGGCCTTGACCGCGGCCAAACGTTTGGCATCACTGGCTTTGGCGAAGCTGCCGCCCGTGGCCTGGTTGAGCGCGGCCACGCCGTCGCGCAGCATTTGCGCGGTCTTGGCGTCGCCCGCGGCGGCGGCGTCCATGTCCTTGGCCAGCAGCGCGTACACCGCGTCGGGCAGCTTCTTATGCGGGAACAAAGTGCGGCCCATCTTCAGGATCGCCTCGCCCTCGTCTTGGCTGAGGGTCTTGAGCTCCAGCGCCCAGACCCGCGAAGGCGCCAGGGCCAGCAAGGGGCTGCCGATGGCCAAGGTGCCCATCAGCACGCCCGAACCCTTCAGAAAACTGCGCCGCACCAGCGGCAGTTCGAGCTTGGGCACTTCGCCCGACTCTTCGTTGCCTTCGTTGCAGTGGGCCGCGGATGCGGCAGCTTGGCGGATCGGAATCACGCGCATGGTCTTGTCTCCTGGCTGTAACCTGGCTGTAGGGCCGTGGTGTTTTGCACCGACTATGTTTGCCGCTGTCCAACCCAGTATTTCACCCGCGGCAAGACCCCAGGTGATAGGTGGCTACCACTGAGGGTATGCCCGCGCACCGCACATTCACGGCCCGGCTTTGAGGAACAGGTCGCGGTCGGGCGCGAAGTTGGCGTACAGCGGCAACAGCGCGCCGCCCAGGGCGCGGGCATCGGAGCCGATGGTGCCGGCCATCAATTGCGGCTGGAACACGCCTTCCCAGTTGTAGCGGGCCAGGCGCGCGTGCGTGTGCTCGAGCAGCGCGGCGAGCAACTCGCGGCTGAAGGAGCCATCGAGGATCACGCCTTCCAGGTCGAGCAGGCAGGCCGCGCTGTTGATGCCTTGGGCCACCGCGGCGCCGGCGTGGGCCAGCCAGTGCTCGGTGTGCGCTCGCCACGGTGCTTGCAGGGCACGGCCATCGGCTGCTGCTGCAGGGTCCAGCCCGGCCGCGGCGTAGGCTTGTTCGAGGTTGAACAGCGAGGCCACGCTGAGCAGTTGGTCGGGCGTGGCTGCGGTGCCGCGCCTGCCCGGCGCCGTCCACAGCGGCAGCGAGCCAATCGCGCCGGCATTGCCATGCAGGCCGCCGCGCAGGTGGCTGTCGAGCACCAGCCCGCCACCGATGAAGGTGTCGACGAAGATGTAGAGAAAGCTCTTCATGCTGCGCCCGCGCCCGGCCACCAGTTCGGCCACGCAGGCTGCGGCGGTGTCCTTGATCAGCTCGACCGGCAAGGTCGTCAGCTTGCCCACCGCTTGCGCCAGGTCGATGCGGCGCCATTTCTGCGCCACCTCGGGCGGGAAGCCCAGCAGCTGCTGCCAGCCGTCCATCGACAGTGGCGCGGCCACACCCACGCCCTGCACGCGGGCCCAGGCGGCGGGCCCGAGCTTGCGCCGGATGTCTTTCAGGCGCTGCTGAATGTTGGCCAGCAGCAGGTCGGGGTCGGCATAGGCGTAGTCGAGCTGCCAGCGCTGGCGCTTGTTGCCGCTGAAGTCGACCAGCAGCACATCCAGGCTGCGCCGCCCCACCTTGATGCCGATGGCGTAGGCGCCGTCAGGGTTGAGCGACAGCGGCACGGCGGGCTGGCCGACCTTGCCGCGTACCGGTTCGCCTTTGAGCAGCAGGCCGTCGTCGAGCAGCCGTTTGGTGATGAGTGACACGGTCTGCGCGGTGAGGTGCGTCAGGCGCGCCAGCTCGGCCCCGGCCAGCGCGCCGTGCAGCCGGATGGCATGCAGCACGACGCGCTCGTTGTACTGCCGCAAGCCGCCTTGGCTGGAGCCGCGCGGCTTCAGTCGCGCTGCGTTGTCAGGGCTGCCGGCGCTCGGCACACGGCCTTGCTCACGCGGCAAGGGCCGCTCCGATGACGCCTTTTTTGAAGATGAAGTTGGCGTAGGGCTGCAGCTCGCCGGTCAGCACGATGGCATGCGCCTGCTTGACGCGTTCATAAAACGCAAAGCGCTCGGTGGCCTGGCACTGCGCGGCCTGCGCCAGCCCGGCTGCGGCCAGGCTGGTGAGGACCTCGCGTTGCAAGGCACTGTGGTAGCCCTCGGGGCTGCCGCTCACTTGCATGTAGGCCACCGGCTCGTTAACCGCTTCGTCCAGCGGCAACAGCGACAGCACGGCCTGGCACACGCGCAGCACGCTCAGGCCGGGAAAGTGCAGCACTGTTTTGCCGTGGCCCAGAGTGGTGGCGGTGAAGTTGGCGTCGGCGATGACGATCTCGTCGCCATGGCCCATTTCGGCCAGCACTTTGAGCAGCTCGGGGGTGAGCAGGGGGTCGATGCCTTTCAACATAACGTTTGATTCAACTTGAACTCAATTTGCCAGCCACTCGGCCGGAATTTGCTCCGGCGGCAGCGCCCCGGTCATCACCGCCACGGTGTCGCTCATGCTGATCTTCTTCGGGTTCAGCACCGCGGCGCGCCGGCCCAGGCGGGCCACGTGGATGCGGTCGGCGACCTCGAAGACGTGCGGCATGTTGTGGGAAATGAGCACCACCGGCAGGCCCTTGTCGCGCACGCGGCGAATCAGTTCGAGCACCATGTTGCCTTCCTTCACGCCCAGCGCGGCGGTGGGCTCGTCAAGGATCACCACATGCTCGGCAAAGGCCGCCGCGCGTGCCACGGCCACGCATTGGCGCTGGCCGCCGGACAGTGTTTCCACCGCCTGCGTCATCGAGCGAATGCCCACCTTCAGGTCTTGCATGCGCGCCACGCTCACCTCCAGCATCTTCTTTTTGTCGAGCATGCGCAGCACGCTGCCGGCCCAGCCTTCGCGGCGCAGCTCGCGGCCCAGGAAGAGGTTCTCGGCGATCGTCATGGCCGGGGCCACGGCCAGGTCTTGATAGACCGTTTCGATGCCCATGCGGCGCGCGTCGATGGGGCTTTTGAAGTGGATGGGCTGGCCGTCGAGCACGATCTGGCCTTCATCGGGAATGGTGGCGCCCGACAGGCATTTGATGAGCGAAGACTTGCCCGCGCCGTTGTCGCCGATCACGGCCAAAATTTCACCAGCGCGCAATTCAAAGTCAGAGCCATCGAGCGCCGTGACCTGGCCATAGCGTTTGACCAGGCCGCTGGCCTGCATGACGATTTGATGCGTGGTCATTCAACGCCCTCCTTTGCGCGAGAGTTGATCCACCGCCACGGCCAGGATCACCAAAATGCCGGTGATCAACACCTGGTAGACCGACGACACGCCCATCAGCGTGAGGCCGTTGCGCAGCACGCCCACCACGATGGCCCCGGCCAGCGAGCCCAGCACGATGCCGCGCCCACCGAACAGGCTGGTGCCGCCCAGCACCACGGCGGTGATGGCGTCGAGGTTCTCGGTCTGCCCGGCATTCGGGTCGCCCACGCCTGTGCGCGCCACGGTTAACAGCGCCGCAATGCCATAGAAAAAGCCGGCCAGCACATACACGCCGAGCAACACGCGCTCGGTGGGAATGCCCACCAGTCGCGTGGCTTCGGGGTTGTTGCCCACGGCATAGACGTGGCGGCCCGACGCGGTGTCGCGCAACCAGAACCAGGTGCCCAAATACAGCAGCAACATCAGCACCACGCCGTAGGCGATCTGCGTGCCGCCGAGGTCAAACGTGTTGCCCAGCCAGGTCATCATCTCGGGCACTTCGTTCACGGTCTGCGCCGACGAATAGAGCTGGGTGATGGCAAACGCAATGTTGAAGGTGCCCAGCGTGACGATGAACGGCGGCAGCTTGATGCGCGTGACCAGCAGGCCGTTGGCCAGGCCGAACAACATGCTGGCGCCAATGCCACACAGGATGGCCAGGGCGGGCGGCATGCCGAGTTCGACCGCGAACTTGGTCATGACGATGCTGCCCAGCGCCATCAACATGCCGCATGAAAGATCGATGCCGGCGGTGAGGATGATCAGCGTCTGGCCGATGGCGATGACGCCCACGACCATCACCTGCTGCAAGATCAGCGCGAAGTTGGCGCCGCTGAAGAAATTCTCGGTCGTGGCACCGAATACGGCACTGGCCACGGCCAGGGCAATGAACGGCCCGAATTGGCTCAAGGGCGGCAGCTTGTCTTTGAGTGCGCTCATCGCAACCTCGGCTAAGGTACGCAGCGGCCCTGCCCGGGGCCGGCGGGCCCGCGGGTAGAGCGCTGTTCAAGCTGAGTAACGGGCGGCGCCGCAGCCGGCGCCGTTCAACAAGAACTTACTTCTTGCCCCAGCACAAGGTGGTGCCGGTCTTCACGTCTTTGCTGTCAACGCCGGTCACGGCCTTGTTGGCGATCAGCGTCACGCCGGTGTCAACATAGCCGCTGGCCTTCTTGCCGCCCTTGGCGTATTCAACGCCCGCGGCCACACCCATCGCGGCCATCTTCAGCGGGTATTGCTGGCTGGTGGCGGCGATCACGCCCTTGCTCACATCGGCCACGCCGGCGCAGCCGCCGTCAACCGAAACGATGATCACGCCCTTGTCCTTGCCGGCCTTCTTCAGCGCGTTGTAGGCACCCGCCGCGGCCGGCTCGTTGATGGTGTACACAACATTGATCGCCGGGTCTTTTTGCAGGCAGTTCTCCATCGCCGTCTGGCCCTTGGCCTGGTTGCCGTCGGTGTCGCCGGCGCACACGGTTTCAGGGGTGGCGCTCAGTTCATTGCTCTTGGCATCGTTCGCCTTGAGGCCAAAGCCGCTCATGAAGCCGTTGTGCCGCTGCGCGCCCACCGGGTGGCCGGGGAACAGGTCGAGCATGGCGATCTTGGCCGGCTTGCCGCCCAGCGCGGCCTT
>JAYUHT010000104.1:0-2503 GCA_043766725.1 Burkholderiales bacterium
CTGCCAGCCGGGCAGGCCCACCAGGGATTCTGAAGACAGCACCTCGTGCAGCTGCTGCGCGGCCAGCCAGCCCCACAGGCGCTGCGCGCTGGCGGGCGAGAGCCAGGGTGCGGCAGCGGGCAAACACCAGGGTGCAACGGGCAAGCCGGGGCTGGTTCGCCACAACATGCGAACGGTGTCCCAGGCGGTCATCTGGATCTGGCCCACACCGGTGCCGTCGCCATTGCGCCAGCCGCCGTTGGCTTTCGTGTTGGCCAGGCGCAGCGTGTGCAGGCCTTCGAGTTCGAACAAGGCGTGCAGCTCGTTATAACGTTCCACATCATCTTCACGGCGAATCAGCCCGCGCGCATGCAGCAAGGCCACCAGGGCATCGGTGGCCTCGTTGCTGCTTTGGGTGAGCATGTCGTCCATCAGTTGCTCGATGCGCTGTGCCGTGCCCGCATGCACCCAAGGTGCTGCCCAGGCGGCGCGGCCGCTGTCCACCAAAAACGCCACGCCCAGCGCCACCATCAGCTTGAGCACCGATGCCGGGTACGGCGCGATGAAGCGCTCGCCGTGACCGCCAAGGGGGCGCAGCGGCAGTTGCGTCCAATCGCTGCCGCGCAGCCAGGCGATGGAGCGGCCGGCGCCGTCCAGCGGGTCGGCCATGAACATCACGTTGCGCACCGCGCCGGCCTGCGGCCCCATCTCTGCCACACGGCCCTGCGGCCAGGCGCGTGAGAACAGCACATTGGCCCACACGGGCGCGCCGCCGCGCGGGAACGCGACCACGGCCAGGTCGATGCTCGGCGGCGGGTCGAACGCTGGCGCTGCCGCCAACGCTTCGTGCACGCTGGCGCGCAGGTGCTGCGCCAGTGCGTCGTGGTTGAGGGTGAGGCCGTTGGTCATCGCGATACGCGCTGCGACTGTAGCGGCGCCACGCGGCTGTTTAAGATTCGCCGCATGAACCTGCCCATCACGTTACCGACCACCCTGCCCCCTTTCAAATCACTGCGCTACGCCAGCGCGCTGCCCGGCCCGCGGCTCATCGTCATCGGCGCCGTGCATGGCAACGAGGTCTGCGGCACGCAGGCCATCACGCGCTTGGCGGCCGAGCTGGATGCCGGCGCCCTGCGCATCACGCAAGGTGCGCTCACGCTGGTGCCCATCTGCAACCCGCTGGCCTATCACCTGGGCCAGCGCCAAGGGCAGCGCAACCTGAACCGTGCGCTGGCGCCAACGGCCACTCCGCGCGAGTACGAAGACCAGGTGGCCAACTGGTTGTGCCCACTGCTGGCGCAGCACGATGGTCTGCTCGACTTGCATTCGTTCCAGTCCGGCAACCAACCCTTCGTGATGGTCGGCCCGGTTGACAACGCCGGCACGTTGGAACCCTTTGCCCATGCGGCACGCGAAGAGGCTTTGGTGCGCTGCCTGGGAGTGGGCCGCGCGGTGGATGGCTGGCTGAGCACCTATGCCACGGGCGTGCAACACCGCCGCGAACGAGCCCGCGACACCATCGAGACGCTAGACCTGAACCCGCGCTACGGCGTAGGCACCACCGAATTCATGCGCGCGCATGGCGGCTGGGCGCTGACGCTTGAGTGTGGCCAACACACCGACCCGCAGGCCGCGCAGGTCGGCTACCAGGCCAGCCGCAACACGCTGGCGAACCTGGGGATGACGGGCGAACCGGCGCCGCCCGCAGCGCCAAGGATTGAAGCGCTGAGCCTGCATGAGGTGATCGACAAGGCGCATTCCGACGATGAGTTCGCGCGCGAGTGGCGCAGCTTCGATGCCCTGTTAACCGGCGACTTGATCGGCACGCGGCAAAGCGGTGAAGCCGTGCGCGCGCCGCATGACGGCTGGATCGTCTTCCCCAATGCCAAGGCGCAGGCGCGCCAGGAATGGTTCTATCTGGCACGCGCCAGCACGCGGTTCTGAAGCTTGGCGCCGGTACACCGGCTGAAAGGGGTTCGCCCCCGATTGACGCCCGCACCGGCTGTGCTGATCATCCCGCAGGCGCTTGCATCACGGTGTTGGCCCAGCCCGCACCGCCATTCCACTCCACCACAACGCGCCATGACCTCCACCACCTTGCGCCTCTGGGCCTACCGCAGCGCGGCAGCGCTGGCGCTGGTCTATGTGGGCTATGTGCTGGTGCTCAAGGTGCTGCACCGCCCCACCAGCGGCCCGTTGGGCGAGGTGGGCGAATTCCTGCTGGTGCTGGCCAGCGTCACCGCCTTTGCCATCGGGCTGTTTGCTGATGAAGCGCAGCGCGCCCGCCTTTCAACCGTCTCGCAAAAGGATTCACCATGAGCCACCCTGCCCACGCCTGGGCCAATGCCATGGCCCAGCGCCGCCAGTTCCTGCACGCCGCCGGCCGCTTCGGCACCACCACGGCCGTGCTGGGGCTGGCCGGCGGCTACCTATTCAATAACCGCGCCCTGGCACAGACCGCGGCCGACGAAGAGCGCAAGCAAAAGGCGGCCAAGGTGACGATGCTGTTCGCCACCGAATACAA
>JAYUHT010000105.1:0-6698 GCA_043766725.1 Burkholderiales bacterium
CGCAGCAGGATCTGCTGCAGGAAGGCGTCGGCGATGACGTCCTTGACGATGATCTCCTTGCCGGACTTCGGGTTCTTGAACTTGCACCACGGGCCGCCGTCGATCAGTTGCGCGCCGAACTCGCGTTGCGCCAGGGCGTAGCCCCAATCGCGGAACCCGCCTTCGGTGAACTTCATGATGTTGCCCTTGTGCACGAGCGTCATGCTGGGCTTGTCGTTGTCGATGGTGTACTGAATCGCCTTGCGCACCAGGCGCTCGGTGCCTTCGCGGCTGACCGGCTTGATGCCGATGCCCGAGGTGTTGGGGAAGCGGATCTTCTTCACGCCCATCTCTTCGATGAGGAACTTGATCAGCTTCTTGGCCTTGTCGCTCTCGGCTTCGTATTCGATGCCGGCATAGATGTCTTCCGAGTTCTCGCGGAAGATGACCATGTTGGTCTTCTCGGGCTCCTTCACCGGGCTGGGCACGCCCTTGAAGTATTGAATCGGGCGCAGGCACACGTACAGGTCCAGCTCTTGGCGCAAGGCCACGTTCAGGCTGCGGATGCCACCACCCACCGGCGTGGTGAGCGGGCCCTTGATGCTGACCACGTATTCGCGCACGACTTGCAGCGTTTCTTCGGGCAGCCACACATCGGGGCCGTAGATCTTGGTCGACTTCTCGCCCGCAAACACTTCCATCCAGTGGATCTTGCGCGCGCCGCTGTAGGCCTTGGCCACGGCGGCGTCCACCACCTTGATCATCACCGGCGTGATGTCCAGCCCGGTGCCGTCGCCCTCGATGTAGGGAATGATGGGGTTGTGGGGCACGTTGAGCGAGAAGTCGGCGTTGACGCTGATCTTCTGCCCGGCCGCGGGCACCTTGATGTGCTGGTACATGGAGTGGTCTCTTTCGCTGACTCAAAGCAGGGGGTGAAAACAGCCGGAAATTCTATTCGAGGCGACTGGCTGCGCGGCCACCGTCGCGGCCAGCTCAGCTCAGGCAGTACGCGGCCACGCGGCGCAATGTGTCGTGGCCCAGCGCCCAGACCGATGCGGCGGCCAGCATGGCACCGGCCAGGCGAATGGCGTGCCGCTGCCAGCCCGCCGAGCGGCCCCGGCTCAGGCGCAGCAGCAGCGCGGGGCCGAGTACCAGGCCGGCGGCCGAGGTGGTTGCAAAGGCCGCCATCACCGCAGCACCGCCCAACACGCTGTTGGCCAGCGCCGCCATCACCAGGGCCGACTGCAACAGCCCGCAAGGCCAGCTGAGCCACAAGGCGCCACCCGTGCCGGCGCGCACGGGGCCGTGCACGCGCTGCCAGCCGGCGCCGGCCGGCGCAGCCGGGCTGGCCAGCACGTTGCGCCACGACAGCAGCCACGCCGGCTGGCGCGCGTGCCACACCATCCACAGCCCCAAACAAAGTGCCGCGGCATGCAGCAGCGCCCACAGCGGCCGCACGGCCGGCGCGAGTTGCGCCAGGCCGGCCAGGCTGGCCACGCTGCCCGCCGCCAGCGCGCCGCCAAACACATAGCTCAACAGGCGGCCGGCATGGAAAGCCCAGCCGCTGGCGCTGGACAACCGTGCCCCGCCCAGGGCGGCACAGGGCGCCGCGCACATGGCCGCGCAATGCGGCGTGCCGGCCAGGCCGAGCAGGGCCGCGCTCAGCACCAGGGCCAGATCGAGGTTCACGCCGGGCGCCATCACAAGTTGCGCGAGCCGAAGGCTTGGGTGAAGCGGTTGACGCTGGCGTGCCGCAGCGTGGCGAAGGCGTTCATCAGCGAAACGGCTTGATGACCGCAGGGCCATCCAGCGCCATGGCCACGGCAACGGACGCCGCCACCACGGCCCAGAACGCAAAGAACGCCAGGCTGTAGACCGCCAGGTCCGACAGCGCCACGCTGGCCCCGCCGGGCCAGTGCAGCGCGGCCGGATCGACCATCGCAAACACCAGCATCTCCAGCGCGCAGGCGCCCACGAAAGCGGGCCACAACACGCGCAGGGCGCGGGGCGGCGGGCGTTCAGTGTTCATGGCTGCCTTCGGTGTTTCATGGTGCGGCCGCTGCGCCAGGCACACCCCGCTGCACCGGCGTGGCCGCATGGTTGCGGCCCTGCAATGCAGGCACCTGCGCCGTGGCGCTGTGGCGCGGCAGGCCGGTGGCCAAGGGTGGATCCGCACCGCGCCAGGCGATGACGGCTGTTGCGCTGCTCGCCACCACCACGGCCAGCGGCCCGGCCAGCACCAACCAGACCATGCCGACGCGCCACCAGGGCGGGTTGTCCTGTTGAGTGGGCGGTTTGGTTGCCGAGGGTTGGGGCGTCATGACCTGACTCCGGTGGTGGCGTTCGCGTTCAGCGTGGCACCAAAAAGGTTGACTTCTCGCGCACGGCAACGTTGTCACTGGCCACCGCGCCTTGCCGGGTGATGACGAATTCAATGCCATGCGCGCCGGGGCCGGCCGACTGCGCCGCCTCGGGCGGCACGCGCACCGCCAGCGTCACCCAGCGTGCCTCGGCGCCGAGCAGCTCGAACGCGCTGCGCCCAACCACACTGGCACCAGGCAGGCCCTGTACCGCAAATAGAAAGCGCTGCGGCGACTCGGCGCTGTTCATCACCTGCAGCCGGTACAGGTTTTCGACCTGCCCGCCTTCAACAATGCGCGACAGCGTGCCGCGGTCGCGCACCACGTCCACGCGAAACGGCTGGCGCAGCGCCAGGCTGGTCAGCAGCGCGGCCACGATCACGCCGAGCACTGCCGTGTACACCAGCACCCGCGGCCGCGCCACGCGCTTCAACAGTTGCAAGCCCTGCCAATGCTCCTTCAACCCATTCTGGGTGGCGTAGCGGATCAGCCCGCGCGGGTAGCTCATCTTGTCCATCACGCCGTTGCACACGTCCACGCATGCGGCGCAGCCGATGCATTCGTATTGCAGCCCATTGCGGATGTCAATGCCGGTGGGGCAGACCTGCACGCACAGGCCGCAGTCGATGCAGTCGCCCAGGCCTTGGGCCTTGGCCAAGGCGCGGGAGTCGCCCTTGCGCGGGCGCGAGCCGCGCGCTTCGCCGCGCTCGGTGTCGTAGCTGATGATGAGCGTGTCTCTATCGAACATGGCGCTCTGGAAGCGCGCATAAGGGCACATGTACTTGCACACCTGCTCGCGCAGGTAGCCGGCATTGCCGTAGGTGGCCAGGGAATAGAACAACACCCAGAACCATTCCCAAGGCCCGAAGCTGCCGCTGCGCGCTTCTTGCGCCAGCAGGTGAATGGGCGTGAAGTAGCCCACGAAGGTGAAGCCCGTCCACAACGCCATGGCCACCCACACTGCTTGCGTGGCGCCCTTGCGCGCCAGCTTGTCGGCGTTCCACGGTGCGGCGTCGCGCTTCATGCGCGCGATGCGGTCGCCTTCGAATTGCCGCTCCACCCACAAGAAGATCTCGGTGTACACGGTTTGCGGGCAAGCGAAGCCGCACCACACCCGCCCGGCCACCGCGGTGAACAGGAACAACGCAAAGGCGCTCACCACCAACAGGCCGGTGAGGTAGATGAAGTCTTGCGGGTACAGCACCAGGCCGAAGATGTAGAAGCGCCGCGCGGCCAGGTCGAACAGCACCGCCTGGCGGCCGTTCCACACCAGCCAGGGCAGGCCGTAGAACACCAGTTGCGTGGCCCACACCAGGGCCCAGCGCCAGCCCGCGAACCAGCCGCTCACTGAACGGGGGTAGATGCGCTTTTGCCGCGCGTACAGCGAGATGACGGCGGTGGCGGCGTCGTCGCTGGGCACTGCCTCGCGCTTGGCCATGCCAGACCTCAGCGCGCCGCGCCGGGCTGCGACAAGCTCCACACATACGCCGCCAGCACATGCACCTGTTGCGGGCTCAGGCGGGCGCCGTGCGCCGGCATGACGTTGCTCTTGCCTTGGGTGACCATGGCCACGATCGCCGCTTCGCCCCAGCCGTGTAACCACACGCCGTCGGTGAGGTTGGGCGCACCCAGGGCCTGGTTGCCCTTGCCGTCCATGCCATGGCAGGCGGCGCAAACCGTGAACTTGGCCTTGCCCAGTTGCGCGGCCAGGCTGTCGTGCGGGCTGCGCGACAGGCTCAGCACATGGTGCGCCAGGTTATGCAGGTCTTCGGCCGTGCCCACCGCCGCGGCCTGCGCGGGCATGACGCCGTTGCGGCCCTGGGTGATGGTTTGTTTGATGACGTCGTGCGTGCCGCCGTACAGCCAATCGTTATCTGTAAGGTTAGGAAAGCCCTTGCTGCCTTTGGCATCAGCGCCATGGCAAGTGGCGCAGTGGTTGCCGAACAGCCGCTCGCCAATGCCCATGGCCTGCGGGTCACGCGCCAGCGCGGCGGCGTCGAGGGTGGCGAAGCGCGCGTAGATCGGCGCCATTTCGGCCTGCGCGGCTTGTTGATCGGCCCGCATCTCGCCGGCGCTGCTCCAGCCTGCACTGCCGCGAAAACCACCCAGGCCGGGGTAAACCACCAAGTAGCCCACGGCATAGACCACGGTGATGATGAACAGCCACATCCACCAGCGTGGCAGCGGGTTGTTCATCTCGCGCAGGTCTTCGTCCCACAC
The DNA here is from genome assembly GCA_043766725.1 of Burkholderiales bacterium. Classification (GTDB taxonomy): domain Bacteria; phylum Pseudomonadota; class Gammaproteobacteria; order Burkholderiales; family Burkholderiaceae_C; genus Rubrivivax. The sequence continues at coordinate 4,560 of JAYUHT010000105.1, forward strand.
ATGGCCGGTGCTGTTGTCGCCGGCCATCACCTGGTGGCGGCTGGCCACCAGCAGCAACCACAGGCAGGCCAGCAAGCTCAAGGCGGTGGCGATGGCCACGAACCACGACCAGCCCGGGTTGACGAAGTCACTCATGGCTGTCCTTTGCGGGTCGCGCCAGTGGCGGCGTGGGTGGGCTCGCCTTCGAACGGCAGTGCCGCCGCTTCGTCGAAGCCTGCGCGTTGCCGGCGGCTGTAGACCCAGCCCACCAGGCTCAGGAACAGCACCAGGCTGAGAACGGTGATGGCGATGCGCAGATCGTTGATGTCCATCGTGGCCTCCTACTTCACCGCGGTGCCGAGCACCTGCAGGTACGCCACCAGCGCATCGAGTTCGGTCTTGCCTTGCACGGCAGCGCTGGCCCCGGCGATCTCAGCCTCGCTGTAAGGCACGCCCACGCGGCTCAGGCCACGCAGGTGGGCCGGCATTTCGGCGGCGTCGACACGCTGGCGTTCCAACCACGGGTAGGCCGGCATGTTCGATTCGGGCACCAGGTCGCGCGGGTTGTTCAGGTGCTGGCGCTGCCACTCGTCGCTGTACTTGCCGCCCACGCGGTGCAGGTCGGGCCCGGTGCGCTTGCTGCCCCACTGGAAGGGGTGGTCGTAGACGAACTCACCAGCTTGTGAATATGGGCCGTAGCGCTGCGTCTCGGCGCTCAGCGCGCGGATCATCTGCGAGTGGCAGTTGTAGCAACCCTCGCGCACATACACATCGCGCCCGGCGAGCTGCAAGGCGGTGAGCGGCTTCAGGCCCGGCACCGGTTCGGTGGTGCTGCGTTGGAAGTACAGCGGCACGATCTCGACCAGCCCGCCCACGGCGATGGTGAGCAAGATGAGCACGATGAGCAGCAGGTTGTTGGTCTCGATGCGGGCGTGGCCGCTGGGCTGCGCATTGGGGTGGTCTTCGGCCATCTTGAGTGTCCTCGGCACAGCGTGGGTTCAGGCCCGCACCAGCGTGGGCACCGGCGCCCGTGCGGGGGCGTTGCCGCGCATCGTCATCAGCACATTCCAGCTCATGATCAACATGCCCCCCAGGTACAACAGCCCGCCCAACAGGCGCACTGCGTAGAACGGGAAGGTCGCCTTGACGCTCTCAACAAAGGTGTAGACCAGCGTGCCGTCGGGGTTGGTGGCGCGCCACATCAGGCCTTGCATGACCCCGGCGATCCACATCGCCGAGATGTACAGCACGATGCCCAGGGTGGCGACCCAGAAGTGCACCTCGATGGCGCGCACGCTGAACATCGCCGTGCGGCCGAACAGGCGCGGGATCAGGTGGTACATCGAGCCCATGGTGATCAGCCCGACCCAGCCCAGAGCGCCGCTGTGCACATGCCCCACCGTCCAGTCGGTGTAGTGGCTCAGGGCGTTAACGGTCTTGATCGACATCATCGGCCCCTCGAACGTGCTCATGCCGTAGAACGACAGGCTGACGATGAGGAACTTCAGGATCGGGTCGTCGCGCAGTTTGTGCCAGGCGCCACTGAGCGTCATGATGCCGTTGATCATGCCGCCCCAGCTGGGCGCCAGCAGCACCAGCGAGAACACCATGCCCACGCTTTGCGCCCAGTCGGGCAGTGCGGTGTAGTGCAGGTGGTGCGGGCCGGCCCACATGTAGGTGAAGATCAGGGCCCAGAAGTGCACGATGGAAAGCCGGTACGAATACACCGGCCGTTCGGCCTGCTTGGGGATGTAGTAATACATCATGCCCAGGAAGCCGGCGGTGAGGAAGAAGCCCACCGCGTTGTGGCCGTACCACCACTGCACCATCGCGTCCTGCACCCCGGCGTAGGCTGAATAGGATTTCCAGAAGCTCACCGGAATCGCCGCGCTGTTGACGATGTGCAGCAAGGCCACGGTCAGGATGAAGGCGCCGAAAAACCAGTTGGCGACATAGATGTGCGACACGGTACGTTTGGCGATGGTGCCGAAGAACACGATCGCGTAGGACACCCACACCACCGCGATCAGGATGTCGATCGGCCATTCGAGCTCCGCATATTCCTTGCCCTGGGTCATGCCCAGCGGCAGCGAGATGGCGGCCAGCACGATCACCAGGGTCCAGCCCCAGAAGGTGAAGCCGGCCAGCCGCGGCAGAAAC
>JAYUHT010000106.1:0-6692 GCA_043766725.1 Burkholderiales bacterium
CTGGAGCCGTGGCAACGTGAAATCGTGCGCATCGTTCGCAAGGTGGCGCAATACTTCTACCCGCAGCGCCAGACGCAGGTCATGAACGAAGGTGGTGCCAGAACGTGGCCCAGCCTTCATTCATGACCTGCGTCTGGCGCTGCGGGTAGAAGTACTGCGCGATCTTGCGCACGATGCGAACGATTTCGCGCTGCCACGGCTCAAGCAGCGGCGCGTTCTTTTCAATGAAGTACAGCAGGTTCTCTTGCGGCTCTTCGGGGAAGCGCTTGGCCGTGTTGGCGGCTTCGGCCTTCTCGGCCTTGCGCGGCAGCGTGCGCCACATGTCGTTCACCTGCTGTTGCGCATAGGCCTCGCGCTCGCGTGCCTCGCTCAGCTCCAGCGCCAGGCTCTTGCGGCTGGGGCGGCGGTAGCGGTCGACGCCATGGTTTTGCAGCGCGTGGCAGGAGTCGAGAAAGCCCTCCACCACTTCGAGCCCATGCTTCTCTTCGCAGTGGCTGACATAGTTCTTCGCATAGACCAGGTAGTCGATGATGGAACCCGCGTCCGTCCACATGCGAAACAGGTAATTGCCCTTGAAGAAACTGTTGTGGCCGTAGGCGGCGTGGGCAATCACCAGGGCCTGCATGGACAGCGAGTTTTCCTCCATCAGGTAGCTGATGCAGGGGTTGGAGTTGATGACGATTTCATACGCCAGGCCCATGTGGCCGCGCCGGTAGTTCTTTTCGGTGGCGATGAACTCCTTGCCATAACTCCAGTGTCGATAGGTCACCGGCATGCCCACGCTGGCGTAGGCGTCCATCATCTGCTCGGCGGTGATGATCTCCAGCTGGTTGGGGTAGGTGTCCAGGCCGAAGCGTTCAGCGGTTTCGCGGATCGCGCGGTGGTACTGCTCCACCAGCTCGAAGCTCCAGTCGCTGGGGCCCGGCAGCGGCGCCGTGGCACGTTCGGGCCGCATGCGGGGTGCGAGCAGAGGCTTGTGCAAGGCCATGTTCATGTCCGGGTTCAGGCCGCTTGCGCGCCCTGCTTCTTGAAGAAATCACGGAACACCGGGTAGATCTGCGCGGCCTGCGTGGCCTTGCGCATGGCAAAGTTGCGGTGGCCTTCAGTGAGCTGGCTGTATTCCTCCCACAGGTTCTGCTCCTCTTCGGCCACCTGCACATAAGCGTAGTAGCGGCACAGCGGCAGCAGCTTTTCAGCCAGCAGCTGGCGGCAGCGGCCGCTGTCGTGATGCCAGTTATCGCCGTCGCTGGCCTGGGCACCGTAGATGTTCCATTCACCCGACGGGTAACGCGTGCGCACGATCTGCTCCATCAGTTCGAGCGCGCTGCTGACCACCGTGCCGCCGGTTTCGCGGGCGTGGAAAAAGTTCTGCTCATCCACTTCCTGCGCCTGCGTATGGTGGCGGATGAAGACCAGTTCGATCTTCTCGTAGTGGCGCGTGAGGAACAGGTACAGCAGGATGAAGAAGCGCTTGCTCAGTTCCTTGCGCTGCTCATCCATCGAGCCTGACACATCCATCAGGCAGAACATCACCGCCTTGGCGCTGGGCACGGGAACGCGCACATGGTTGCGGTAGCGCAGGTCGAACGGGTCGATATAGGGGATGCGGCCGAGCCGTGTGCGCAGCGCGGTGATGCGCAGTTGCAACTCGGCAATGTCGCTGGCGTGCAGCGCCTTCGTGGGGGGGTCTGCAGCCAGCAGCAAGGCCAGCCGCTCCTCGCACTCGCGCAACTCGTTCTTGCTGCCCGAACCCACCGCGATGCGCCGGCCAATGGCCCCACGCATCGAGCGCACCACGTGAAGGTTGTTGGGCGTGCCGTCGTTGGAGAAGCCGGCGCGCTGGCTTTTCCATTCAGGCACTTCGGCGATTTGAGTGCGCGCCAGGTTGGGCAAGGCCAAGTCTTCGAAGAAGACCTGCATGAACTCTTCCTTGCTCAGCGCGAAGGTGAAGTCGTCTTCACCTTCGCCGCTGTCGCTGGCCTGGCCCTTGCCACTGCCCTTGCCACTGCCGCCCTTGGGGCGTTCGATGGTGTCGCCGCGCACATATTCCTGATTGCCGGGGTGCACGGTCTCGCGCTGGCCGCCGGGGCCGTGGCTGAACACGGGCTCGTTGAGGTCTTTCTTCGGGATGCGCACTTCCTCGCCGCGCTCGATGTCGCGGATGCCGCGGCCGTCGACCGCGCGCTTGACAGCCTCGCGCACCTGCTCCTTGTAGCGGCGCAGGAAGCGCTCGCGGTTGCCGACCGATTTGTGGCGGCCGGCCAGGCGACGATCAATGATCGCGTGCATGACAGCTCAGCTCGATTTGCGTACGCGCAAATACCACTCGCACAGCAAGCGCACCTGCTTGGCCGTGTAGCCCTTGGCCACCATGCGTGTCACGAAGTCTTCATGCTTCTTGGCTTCGTCGGCGCTGGCCTTGGCATTGAAGCTGATCACCGGCAACAGCTCTTCGGTGTTGGAGAACATCTTCTTTTCTATCACCGTGCGCAGCTTCTCATAGCTGGTCCACAGCGGGTTGTTGCCGGCGTGGTTGGCGCGCGCGCGCAGCACGAAGTTGACGATTTCGTTGCGGAAGTCTTTCGGGTTGGAAATGCCGGCGGGCTTCTCGATCTTTTCCAGCTCACCGTTCAGCGCCGAGCGGTCGAAGACCTCGCCGGTGTCGGTGTCGCGGTACTCGTTGTCTTGAATCCAGTAGTCGGCGTAGGTGACGTAGCGGTCGAAGATGTTCTGGCCGTACTCGCTGTAACTTTCCAGATAAGCCGTTTGGATTTCTTTGCCGATGAATTCGGCGTAGCGCGGCGACAGGTGCTCCTTGATGAACGCGGTGTACTTCTGTTCCAGCTCGCCGGGCAACTGTTCGCGCTGGATTTGTTGTTCCAGCACGTACATCAGGTGCACCGGGTTGGCCGCCACTTCGGTGGTGTCGAAGTTGAAAACCTTTGAGATGATCTTGTAGGCGAAGCGCGTGGAGATGCCGCTCATGCCTTCATCGACACCGGCGTAGTCGCGGTATTCCTGGTAGCTCTTGGCGCGCGGGTCGGTGTCTTTCAGGTTTTCGCCGTCGTAGACCTGCATCTTCGAATACAGCGACGAATTTTCCGGTTCCTTCAAGCGCGTGAGCACCGCGAACTGGCTCATCATTTTCAGCGTGCCGGGGGCGCACTTGGCCTGCGCCAGCGACGAGCCCCTGATCAGCTTTTCGTAGATCTTCACTTCTTCGCTCACGCGCAGGCAATAGGGCACCTTGACGATGTAGATGCGGTCAAGAAACGCTTCGTTGTTCTTGTTGTTGCGAAACGCCTTCCATTCGCTTTCGTTGCTGTGCGCCAGCACGACACCGTCGAACGGGATCGCACCGAAGCCCTCGGTGCCCTTGAAGTTGCCTTCTTGCGTGGCAGTGAGCAAGGGGTGCAGCACCTTGATCGGCGCCTTGAACATTTCGACGAACTCAAGCAAGCCCTGGTTGGCCAGGCACAGGCCGCCGCTGAAGCTATAGGCGTCGGGGTCGTCTTGCGAGAAGGTTTCGAGCTTGCGGATGTCGACCTTGCCCACCAGCGAGGAGATGTCCTGGTTGTTCTCGTCGCCGGGCTCCGTTTTAGCAATGCCCACCTGGCGCAGCAGGTTGGGAAAGCGCTTGACGACCTTGAACTTGCGGATGTCGCCGCCGAATTCTTCAAGCCGCTTCACCGCCCACGGGCTCATGATGCGGTTGATGTAGCGCTGCGGAATGCCGTACTCGGTTTCAAGAATCTGGCCGTCTTCGATCACATCAAACAACCCCAGCGGTGACTCGTTCACCGGCGAGCCCTTGATGGCGTAGAACGGCACATGCTGCATCAGCTGCTTGAGGCGTTCGGCAATCGAACTCTTGCCGCCGCCCACGGGGCCCAGCAAGTACAGGATCTGCTTCTTTTCTTCCAGGCCTTGCGCGGCGTGGCGGAAGTACGAGACCACCTGTTCGATGGCGTCTTCCATGCCGTAGAACTCGGCAAACGCGGGGTAGACCTTGATCACCTTGTTGGCGAACAAGCGGCTCAGGCGTGGGTCGCTGCGCGTGTCGACGGTTTGCGGCGTGCCGATGGCCTTGAGCATGCGCTCAGCGGCGGTGGCATAGACCAGGGGGTCTCGTTTGCACTCTTGAAGGTAGTCCTCGACGGACATTTCTTCTTCACGGGTGCGGTCGAAGCGGGCGGCGAAACTGCTGGTGATGTCCATGCGGGGCTCCTTGCACGGGGTCCACCTCTTTGCGACACGGTCTTGCCGCAGCGAGGTTCGGGGAAGATCTGGTGACGTCCGGCCAGGGCGTCATCAGAGCTTTCCGTTGCAAGGGGCGCTTGCCCTGCTTGTTGCCGTATACGAAGCTTCCTTCAAGCGAACCTGCCGCAATGGGCCGAAGAGTAGTGCGAAGGCGGCGCAGTTCGTTGTTGCCTCAACGGCAATCGGCGTGCCCGGGTTGACCCAAACCTATGTGAAGCGCAGGGTCGGTGGTGGCGGTGACGTGGCCAGCGCCGCGTCGCGCCGAAGCGTGCGCTGAGCGCGGGCAAGAATTCAGCGTTCGCGCGCGCCCAACTTGTCCAGCAACCCGTTGAGCTCGTCGAGCGTGCTGAAGGCGATGGCGATCTCGCCTTGCTGGCCGCGCTTGGTGGTGCGGTGCACGCGGATTTCAACCGCAGCGGCCAGCGTGTCGGCGAGTTGTTCTTCGAGCCGGACCAGGTCGCGCGGCTTGTCTTTCTTCATGCGCAGCAGCGGTGCCTGGCGGCCGTTGTTCAGCGCCTTGGCGACCAGCTTTTCGGCTTCGCGCACCGACAGCTTTTGCGCCGCGATCTGCGTGGCATGCAGGATCTGCTGCGCCGCGTCGAGCGACAAGAGCGCGCGTGCATGCCCCATTTCAATGTCGCCGGCCATCAGCATTTTCTGCACCGGCGCGGCCAGGTTGAGCAGGCGCAGCAGGTTGCTGGCGGCGCTGCGCGAGCGGCCCACGGCCTGCGCGGCCTGTTCATGCGTGAGTTTGAATTCAGTCACCAGCCGCTGCAGGCCTTGCGCTTCTTCAAGCGGGTTGAGGTCTTCGCGCTGGATGTTTTCAATCAACGCCATCACGGCCGCGGCCTGGTCGGGCACCTCGCGCACCAGCACCGGCACTTCGGCCAAGCCGGCCAGGCGAGCGGCGCGAACGCGGCGTTCGCCGGCAATGATTTCGTAGGCCGGCGTGGCGCCGGGCAGGGGCCGCACCAACACTGGCTGCATCACGCCTTGGGCCTTGATGCTTTCGGCCAGCTCGTTCAGCGAGCCTTCGTCCATGTGCGTGCGCGGTTGGTACCTGCCGGCGTGCAATTGCGTCAGCGGCAAGCTGCTGGGCTGCTGGGTGCTGCCGGTAGCGGGCTCGCTGGCCTTGGGGCCGAGCAGCGCTTCCAGGCCCATGCCCAGGCCCTTGGGTTTCTTGGTGACCATGGCGGGGGATTGTGTCTGACAGCACCGCCGCCTCGCGCCTCGTGCCGTATGCTGTGCACCTCGTATTCGTTGCAACAGCAGGGCGGGCGCATGGCATTCAAGGTTTTCGTCGACGGGCAGGAAGGCACCACGGGGCTGCGTATCCATGAGTACCTGGCACGCCGCAGTGATGTGGAACTGCTGCAGATCAGCCCCGCTTTGCGCAAGGACGCCGGTGAACGCGCACGTTTGCTGAATACCGCGGACGTGGCCTTTCTGTGCCTGCCCGATGTTGCGGCGCGCGAGGCGGCGGCGATGGTCAACAACCCCCGCACCTGCTTGATCGACGCCAGCACCGCACACCGCACCGCGCCGGGCTGGGTGTTTGGTTTGCCTGAGCTGGCGCCGGGCCAGCGCGAGGCCTTGCGTGGCGCGCGCCGCATCGCCAACCCGGGCTGCCATGCCAGCGCGTTCATCTTGCTGTTGCGGCCCTTGGTTGATGCCGGGCTGGTGAGCACGCAGGCCGCGTTGAGTGCAACGTCGATCACCGGCTATTCGGGAGGCGGCAAGAAGATGATCGAGCGCTTCCAGGCCGGCGGCGATGCGCGGCTGGCGTCACCGCGCCCTTATGCCCTGGGCCTGGGCCACAAGCACCTGCCTGAGATGGCGGCACACACGGGCTTGGTGCAGCCACCTGTGTTCATGCCGATGGTGGGCAATTTCTACAACGGTTTGGCGGTGCTGGTGCCGTTGCACCTGAACACCCTCAAGCCGGGCACCGATGGCGCGATGCTGCGGCAAGCGCTGGCGCACCGCTATGCGGGCGAGCGCTTCATCCGCGTGCTGCCGCTCTCAGACGCGGAAGCCTTGGATAGCGGCGAGTTTGATGTGCAGGCCTGCAACGACACCAACCGCGTCGATGTCTTGGTCTACGCCAGCAGCACGCAGGCCGTGCTGATTGCCCGGTTGGACAACCTGGGCAAAGGCGCCAGCGGCGCGGCCGTCCAAGCCATGAATGTGCACTTGTGGCTGGATGAAGGACTGGGGCTTTAGAGGCCACCGCCACGGCGCGCCCTACGGGTGGCGCCGGTAGACCCGACTTCCGCATCTCCAAGCCGATCCGAGCCTCGGAGGTTATAAAAATCAACACCTTAGCCGAAATGTGCACTACGTTATTTGGGCGCTGAGGGGTGCCCGTTTGAGGGTTCGGGCGGGGTGCGCTGAAGGCGCGCGGCTCAGTGCAAGTCCACGCAGGGGGCCAG
>JAYUHT010000107.1:0-6685 GCA_043766725.1 Burkholderiales bacterium
TGGTGCTGGCCGTGCCCATGGTCATGCAGTGGCCGTGGCTGCGGTGCATGCAGCTTTCAGCCTCGAAGAAATCAGCCAGCTTCATGGTGCCGGAGCGCACTTGCTCGCTCATGCTCCACACGCCGGTGCCCGAGCCCAGTTCTTGGCCGCGGAACTTGCCGTTGAGCATGGGCCCGCCGCTCACGCCGATGGTGGGCAGGTCTACGCTGGCCGCGCCCATCAACAAGCTGGGTGTGGTTTTGTCGCAGCCGAAAAGCAGCACCGTGCCATCCACCGGGTTGCCGCGCAGGCTTTCTTCCACATCCATGCTGGCCAGGTTGCGGTACAGCATGGCCGTGGGACGCAGCAGGGTTTCGCCCAGGCTCATCACCGGGAATTCAAGCGGAAAGCCACCGGCTTCGTACACGCCGATCTTCACCTGCTCGGCCAGCGTGCGGAAGTGCGAGTTGCACGGCGTGAGCTCGCTGAAGGTGTTGCAAATGCCGATGACCGGGCGGCCGTCGAACTGGTCGTGCGGCACGCCCTTGCCCTTGACCCAACTGCGGTAGGCAAAGCCGTCGCGGTCTTGGCGGCCGAACCACTGCTGGCTGCGCAGGGGCTTGCGTGCGGGCTTTGAATCACTTCTCATCGTGTGCTGGCTTTCCCGTACGGGCCGGGGTGAAAGCGGGAGATATTATGGTATGACGATTGACCTGCCCCCCGGTGAAACTCCCAATGCCCACACCTTCCAAGCTCCCCGTGCTGGCCGCAGCCGCACTGTCGCCTTTCTACAGCGCTGCGCTGAAGGAAAGGTACGAATTTCTCGATCGCCCGCACCTCGCTGACCCGGCCGCCTTTGCCGCGCTGGCGCCCAGCGTGCAGGTGGTGGCCGGCGGCGGTGAGACCAAGGTCAGCGCTGAACTCATCAGCAGCCTGCCCGCGCTGAAGCTCATCGCCATCATGGGTGTGGGCTATGACGGCGTGGATGTGGCCGCCGCCAAGGCGCACGGCGTGATGGTGACGCACACGCCCAATGTGCTGAACGACGATGTGGCGGATACAGCGATCGGCCTGATGCTCGGCGCCGCACGCCAGTTGCCCGCAGCCGACCGCTATGTGCGCGCCGGCGCGTGGTTGAACGGCGCCATGCCGCTGGCGCGCAAGATGAGCGGCGCGCGCTTAGGGCTGGTGGGCATGGGCCGCATCGGCCAGGCCATCGCCCACCGCGCACTGGCCTTCGGCATGAGCGTGGCCTACACGGCGCGCACGGCCAAGCCTGATCTGCCTTTCCGCTTCGTCGCCAGCGTCAAAGAGCTGGCCGCGCAAAGTGATTTCCTCACCGTCATCACGCCGGGCGGTGCCGGCACGCGCAAGCTCATCAATGCCGAGGTGTTGGCGGCGCTTGGAGCACAGGGCTTCTTGATCAACGTGGCGCGCGGCTCGGTGGTGGATGAAGCGGCCTTGATCGACGCCTTGCAAAAAGGCGTGATCGCCGGTGCGGGGCTGGATGTGTTTGAAGACGAGCCGCGCGTGCCGCAAGCGCTGATCGACTTGCCGCATGTGGTGCTGGCCCCGCACATCGGCAGCGCCACCGGGCAAACGCGCCAGGCGATGGCTGACTTGGCGGTGGCCAACATCGCCGCACATTTCACCGGCCAGCCCTTGCTCACGCCGGTGCCCGAATGCCAAGTGGCGTAGGCCACGGCGTTGAGGTGCTGGACCCGCGCTTCGCCGCCGTGGCAGCGGGCGCGGGCGCGCTGGAGTGCCTGTGCACGGGTGCGCAGTGGAGCGAAGGCCCGGTGTGGATGCGCGAAGACGGCAGCGTGCTGTTCAGCGACATTCCGAATAACCGCATGCTGCGTTGGCATGCTCGCAGTGGCATGAGCGTTTGGCGTGAGCCGGCCGAGTTCACCAACGGCCATGCGCTCCAGGTCGATGGCAGCTTGCTGCATTGCTCACATGGCCAGCGCGCCATCATCCGCACCCGCTTCGGCGCGGGCTTGCAGCCGCTGGCTGATGAGGTGCTGGTGAGCCACTACCAGGACCGGCGGCTGAATTCGCCGAACGACATCGTCGTGAAACGCGACGGCAGCATCTGGTTCACCGACCCGCCCTACGGCATCGTTTCCAACCACGAAGGCCACCAGGCTGAGAGTGAGTTGGGCGCCAACTACGTTTTTCGTTTCGAGCCTGCCAGCGGCGCGCTGTGCATCGCCAGCGATTTTCTTGAAGAGCCCAACGGCCTGGCCTTCTCGCCCGATGAAACGCTGCTGTATGTCTCCGACACCTCGGCCGCGCTGCGCCAAGACGGCGGCGGCCAGCATCACATCGTGGCCTTCGATGTGCTGGTTGGCCAAGACCTGGCCAACCCGCGCATCTTCGCCGTGGTCAACCCCGGCCTGGCTGATGGCTTCAAGGTCGATGTGCAGGGTTTCGTCTACACCAGCAGCGCCGACAGCGTGCAGGTTTATCACCCCGACGGCACGCGCATCGGCCGCATCAATGTGCCCGAGAAGGTGGGCAACCTGGTGTTCGGTGGCACGGCCGGCAACGAGCTGTTCATTTGCGCCAGCAGCTCGCTGTACCGCATCGTGTTGAGCACGCGTGGCGCGGTTAACGCATGACATCAGCTGAGCCCCTGTTGCGTTTTGAAGCCGTGAACAAGCGCTTCGGCGGCACCCAGGCGGTTGATGCCGTGAGCCTGGGCGTGCACGCCGGCGAGATCGTGGCGCTGCTGGGCGAGAACGGCGCCGGCAAGTCCACGCTGATCAAGCTGTTGGCCGGCATCTACCCCGCCGACAGTGGTGAAATTTTTCTAGATGGCCAGCCGCAAAGCGTGTGGCGCAGCGCTGAGCGCAGCCACCAGCCTGTGGCCTTCATCCACCAAGATCTGGGTTTGGTGGAATGGATGACGGTGGCCGAAAACGTCTGCCTGGGCATGGGCTACCCGCGGCGCTTTGGCTTGATTGACTGGGCCGCAGCGCGCCGCATGGCGCAGCGCGTGATGGCGCATGTCGGCTGCGATGTGGCGCCGGATCGGCGCGTGTTCTCGCTCACGCGGGCCGAAAAGTCCTTGCTCGCCATTGGCCGCGCGCTGGAAGTGAAAGCGCGGCTGTTGGTGCTTGATGAACCCTCGGCCAGCCTGCCCAAGGCCGATGTGCAGCGGCTGTTCGAGCTGCTGCGCAGCCTGCGAGCGCAGGGCATGGCGATCATCTTCGTGTCGCACCGGCTCGACGAAGTGCTGGCGCTCTCAGACCGCGCGGCCGTGATGCGCGACGGCCGCCTGGTGGCCACCCGGGCCACAGCGCAAACCAGTGAAGCCGAGCTGGTGAGCTTGATCGTGGGCGGGGCGCTGTTGGCCCCGGATGCCCTGACCAAACCGCTGGCTACACAGGCGCGGGCACCCGCTCAAACGCCGGTGCTCGAACTGGTTAACGCCGCCAGTGGCAATGCCGGCCCGGTGAGCCTGGCGCTGCACCGCGGTGAAGTGCTGGGCCTGGTTGGCCTGCGCGGCGCCGGGCATGAAGCCATCAGCCGTGCCCTGTTTGGCCGCGAGCCCTTGTCAGCCGGCCGCTTGCGCCTGCTGGGGCAAGACAGGCGGTTCACTGATCCCGCTCAGGCCATACAAGCCGGCGTGGCCTATGTGGCCAGCGAGCGGCTGGAAGAGAACCTGGCCGCTTTGATGAGCGTGCAGGAAAACCTCTTCCCCAACCCGGCGCTGCACGGCGAACGCGGCCTCGCATTGAACCGGCGCCAGCGTGAATGGCGCCACGCAGGTGAGTTGATTGCGCGCTTCGGCATCAACCCGCCCGCGCCTGCCGCCGAAGTGCAGCAGCTTTCGGGCGGCAACCAGCAAAAGGTGGTGCTGGCGCGCTGGTTTGCGCTGAACAAGCCGCTGGTGGTTTTGGAGGAACCCACGGCCGGCGTGGATGTGGGCGCCAAGCAGCAGATCTACGGCGTGCTGCGCGAACGCGCCGCCGCGGGCACGGCGCTGGTTGTGGTGAGCACCGACTTTGAAGAAGTGGCCACCGTGTGCACTCGCGTTCTCGTCTTTCGGCACGGCACGGTGGCGGCCGAATTGAGCGGCGCGGCGCTCACGGTGGAGCGGCTGCTGAGTGCGGCCGCGGGTGGCAAATTGGATGCGCAAGGAATGGGGGCGCAAGACAGGGTGGCGCAAGCACTGGTGGCGCAAGCGCAGACCGAGGTTCAAGCATGAGCAACTCGATCAAAAGCACCGCGCTCGAACCCGACCCCTTGCTCGACGGCCAGGCCGCCAGCCTAGGGCAGCGCCTGGTGCGCGCCGCGCCGGTGTACGGCTTGCTGGTGTTGACACTGGCCTTGGCGGTGATGTTTTCGCTGCTCTTGCCCGACACCTTCCCCACGCTGTTCAACTTGCGCGCGATCCTTTCTGACAAGTCGGTCATCGCACTGCTGGCCCTGGCCGCCACCATTCCCATGATCACCGGCAAGATTGACCTGACGGTGGGTTACGGCATCGTGCTGTGGCACATCCTGGCCATCAGCCTGCAAACCCGCTACGGCCTGCCCTGGCCGGCAGCGGTGGCGGTGGTGCTGGCCTGCGCCGCGCTGGCCGGCGTGTTCAACGGCTTGCTGGTGGAGCTGGCGCAAATTGATTCATTCATTGCCACCCTGGGCACGGGCACCGTGATCTACGCCCTGGCCATGTGGCACAGCGGCGGACGCCAGGTGGTGGGCGAATTGCCTGAAGGGTTCTTGGACATTGCCGCGGGCAACCTGCTGGGCCTGCCGGTGGCCGCGTTCTATGTGCTGGCGGTGAGCGTGGCACTGTGGCTAACGACTGAGTTCACTCCATTGGGCCGCGCCTTGTACGTGATCGGCGCCAACCCCAAGGCCGCGCAATTGAACGGTATTTCAGTGCGCCGACATGTGCTGGGCGCCTTTGTGGCGTCTGGCCTGCTGGCGGGTTTTGCCGGCGTGGTGCTGGCCTCGCGCTTGCAAATCGGCCAGGCCAGCGTCGGGCTTGAATTCTTGCTGCCGGCGCTGGTGGGCGCTTTCCTGGGTTCCACCACCATCCGGCCCGGTCGGGTTAACGTTTGGGGTACGCTGGTGGGCGTGGCCATTCTGGCCATCGGCATTTCAGGCATCCAGCAATTCGGCGGCGCGTTTTTCGTCGAACCCCTGTTCAACGGCTTGACGCTGCTGGTCTCCATCGGCATCGCCGGCTGGGCGCAGCAACGGCGTAACTTGTCGATCAAGCGGCGCATCGCGCAGCGCCAGTTGGCGGCCAAAACCCCCGCTGAAATCAAGCATCAAGAATTGGCCAGCAAGCAGGCCAGTGACCCCGCCGCAGCCCCTGCGGCAACACCACAACCGGGCCCCAGCGCCTGAGGAGACAGCCATGAAGTTGAATCGAACACACATCACCACAGCGCTGTTGGCGCTGGCGGGTGCAGGCCTGAGCGCTCACGCCGTGGCCAATGACTTTCTTGACGCCGCCAAGAAGCGCGTGGCCGCGTCGACCATGACCAAGGAGAAGTGGGACGGCCCCACCACCGGCCCCAAGGCCAGTGCCGCCAAGACCATCGTCTTCGTGGCCGGCGACATGAAGAACGGCGGCATCGTGGGCGTCTCAAAAGGCGTTGAAGAGGCCGGCAAGGCCATTGGCTGGACGGTGCGCGTCATCGACGGCCAGGGCAGCGTGAGCGGCCGCACGGCGGCGCTGAACCAGGCGCTGGCGGTGAAGCCGGCGGGCATCGTGGTGGGTGGCTTCGACACCACCGAGCAGAAGGCGGCATTTGAAGGCGCGGCCAAGTCGGGCATTCCGCTGGTGGGCTGGCACTCGGGCGAACAACCCGGACCGAACGCAAAGGCTGGTTTGTTCGCCAACGTCACCACGGTGACTGACGATGTGGCCGACATCGCCGCCTCATGGGCCGTGGTGGATTCCGGCGGCAAGGCGGGCGTGGTGATCTTTACCGATTCGCAATACGCCATCGCCCTGTACAAGGCGCGCGCCATGGAAGCGGTGATCAAGAAATGCGGCGGCTGCACGGTGCTGAGTTTTGAAGACAGCCCGATCAGCGAGAGCTCCACCCGCATGCCGCAGCTCACCACTTCGCTGCTGCAACGTTTTGGCGACAAGTGGACCCATTCGCTGGCCATCAACGACCTGTACTTCGACTTCATGGGCCCTTCGCTCACGGCCGCGGGTAAGAAGGGCGACGGCAACCCGAAAGCGGTGTCGGCGCGCGATGGCTCAGAAGCCGCTTACCAGCGTATTCGCGGCAAGCGCTTCCAGGCCGGCACCGTGCCCGAGCCGCTGAACATGCAAGGCTGGCAGGTGGTGGATGAAATGAACCGCGCGCTGAACAAGGCGGCGTGGTCGGGCTATTCGCCCAAGGTGCACCTGGTGACGGCCGACAACGTGGCCAAGGACGGCGGCCCCACCAATGTGTTCGACCCCGACAACGGCTACCGCAACCACTACAAGAAGATCTGGGGCAAGTGAGCCCTTAACGTTCGACGATAGGCAGCCCTTTGCTCGATACTGCGTTGGCCGAGTGGTTGAGCCGTTCGCTCAACGGCGCGGCCACGCACGACATCGCGCCCTGGGCGGCCTGGCACGCGCGCTGCATGGTGCTGGCCTGGGCCGTGCTCTTGCCGCTGGGTGCCCTGGCGGCACGCTTTTACAAGGTGCTGCCGCGGCAGGCCTGGCCGCAGGTGC
>JAYUHT010000108.1:0-6683 GCA_043766725.1 Burkholderiales bacterium
GCTGGCGGCGTCATGCTGGTCGGCAAAAAGTGCGAGTTGATTCATCAGCGCTTCAATGGCACGCTGGTCTGCATCGGCGACGACGGCCAGGCTCATCACAATGGACTCGTCACGATGGTGATGCGATCCGTGCCATCAGCGCGTGGCCGCTGCGCCTTCGGGCACCAGGCCATCGTCAGTCTCAAAAACTTCTGGCGTGGCCGGCGTGGGCACGGGCGGCAAGCCGATCAAGAAAAATGCCAAAGGCTCCGTGCCGGCTGCATCCGCGCAAGTGACCTCAAACGTCTCACCCGGCTCAACCTGGATCGCCGCACCCTTTTGCACCGCCTGGCCGTTGACCTCGCCCGCGCCGTTCAGCACATACAGCAAACGCCGCGCCTGGCCGTCGGCCGACTTCCAGGCCCCGCCCGGGTTCAGCCGCAGCATTTCCACCCATACGCGGCGCTCTGAGAACGCGCCCAGGTAGCGGCTGAAGGTGGCGCTGGCGCCGGGCACGGCCAACCAGTTGTAGCGCTCGGGGTCGGCGATGATGACGTGGTCATACCTCGGCATGGGGTACTTGAGCCGCTCGCCAAACACGTGCTCCCACACGGCGTTCAGGCCCCATTGCTTGCGCCCATCCGGCCGGTGGTAGACCGGGCCCTCGAATTTGCCCTGGGCGGCCAGCGCGGCCCAGGCTTCCTTGCGCTGGCCCATGCTCATGAAGCCCAGGCCCGACGAGCCGCCGAACTGCAACACCAATTGCAGCCGCTCGCCGGGCTTGGATGAACCCAGGGGGTCGATCTGCGGGCCATAGGGCAGGCCTTCAGGGAAGTAGCCCACACGGCCTTCCTTGAGCATCAAGCGCTCGCCGATGTTCATGTCGCCATGCAGGGGCAGGCGAATCTGGTCGAAGTTGTGGCGGTGGCGCTGCATGGTGAAGTCGGCCTCTTGCCGCGCCAGCAGGAACATGAAGTTGTCGGGCGAGTTGGGCTCGCCAACGAGCAGGTACTGGAACACCAGCGTGCCCATGGGGTGGTCTTTGTGCCATTCGGCGTCGGCACCGTGCTTGGCGTAGGCGATCTTCATGCTGTGCTCCTGCTACCAGGGAACCTCTGCACAACCCCTCGTGGCGGGCGCATCCTGCCTTTGGAGCGGTCTGCGGCGTTGCAAATGCTCGCGATACCACAAGGTATCGCTGTGCTTTGCGCCTTGCATCCCGCCCCAAACGCAGGCGCGCTCATCCACGATGGGTTATGCACAGGTTCCCTAACGTTTCAATCCAGCTTCACGCCGGTGGCCTTGATGAGCTTGCCCCAGCGCGCGCTATCGGCACGCGACAAGGCTTTGAACTCGGCCGGTGCGGCGTTGATGGGCTCGAAGCCGGTGTCGGCCATCAAGGCCACGAACTTGGGCGCCTTCACGGCCTTTTGCAGTTCAGCGTTGAGTTGCGCGGCCAGCGCATCGGGCAGGCCTGCGGGGGCGATCACGCCGTGCACGGTGTAGGCCACCACTTCGGTCAAGCCCAGCTCGGTGAAGGTGGGGATGTCGGCGAAGCCGGGGATGCGCGCGGTGGAGGTGGCGGCGATGGCTCTGAGCTTGCCGCTGCGCAGGAACTGCTGCCCCACGGTGAGCTCGATCATCATGGCCGGCACATGCCCGGCCACCACGTCTTGCACCGCCAGCGCGCCGCCACGGTACACGGCGTGCGCCATCTTGAAGTTCGCGCGCTGCATGAACATTTCCATGGCCATGTGGTGCGAGGTGCCGATGCCGGGCGAGGCGTAGGTGGCCTTGTCGGGGTTGGCCTTCATGTAGGCCAAAAACTCATCGAGTGTGCGCACCGGCAGCGCCGGGTTCACCGCCAGCACCACGGGCACGCGGCCGATGCCGGCAACGTAGCTGAAGTCGCGTTCGGGCTTGTAGGCCAGCTTGGAAAACATGTGCTCGTTGAACGCCAAGGTGGCGTTCTCGGCCGCCATCAACGTGTAGCCATCGGGCTTGGCCTGCAACAGCGCCGCCACGGCGATGTTGGTGGCCGCGCCGGGCCGGTTGTCGACGATCACGGTCTGGCCCAGCGCCGCTTGCAGGCTCTCGGCCAGGGTGCGCGCCATGGTGTCGACGGCACCACCCGCCGCATAGGGCACGACCAGGCGCACGGGCTGCTGCGGATAGGACGGTGCCTGGGCCAGCGCGGGCGAGGCCGCCACGACACCGGCGACGGCCGCGATGGCCACGTTGATCAACATGAACCTTTTCATGCACTCACCCCTTGCCTGCCGACAACCAAGACTCACCTTAAACTGGTGGCGAACTCACCAAGTCACTTGATGACCTTCAGTATATGGCAACGTCGAACCCACGCAAGGCAGCCGCCGCACCACCCCGGCGCAACGTGGCCCTGGGTGATCAAGGCAATGCCGCGGCCCGAATATTCGACCACCTGCGCGCCGAGATCCAGCATGGCCACTACGCCAAAGGCGCCAAGCTGCCCACGGAAAAGGCGCTGGGCGCCAGCTACGGCGTGAGTGGCGCCACGGTGCGCGAAGCCTTGCGCGGCCTGGCCAGCTTGCACCTGGTGGAAGTGCGCCACGGCAGCGGCACCTTCGTGACGGCCGATGCCGGGCAGTTGGTGGCCGCCTCGCTGCATTCGATGATCCAGTTGGAGCGCGTGGGGGTGCCCGAGGTGCTCGGCGTGCTGGGCGCACTCAATGGCTACGCCGCCGAACTGGCTGCCATGCACGCCACGCCCAGCCAGGTGCAAGCCATGCAGGCCGCGCTGGACCGCGTGCGCAACGCCACGTCGCCCGAGGAAGTGCGCCAGGGCTTGAGCGGCTTCTTGCACGGCTTGGCGGCAGCCTCACGCAACCCCTTGCTGGAGGTGCTGTGCAAAGTTCTGGCCGGCTTGCAAATCGGCCTGGCCAGCGACATCGCCCAGGGCTCGCTGGCGGCCTGGCGGCACACCACGGCCCAGCTCGAAGGCGACCGGCAAAAGCTGCTCGACGCCATCCGCAAGAAGAGCGTGCCGGCCGCCAGGCGCCATGCCCGCAATTACCAGGAACGTTCGCTGGCGGTCATCACGGCCTTGCCGCAAGCGCGTTCGGCGCGCCTGTCGCAAAAGGCGCTGGACAACTTGCTGGCTTCATTCGTGCAACGCAGCACCTGAGTCATGACCTGGCGCCCAGCGCTTGGCTTTAGCGCTCGTATTGCTTGGGCAGCAGGATGCGAAACGTGGTGCCTGCACCGATCTTCGAGTCGACTTCCAGCGTCGCATCCAGCAAGCTGCACAGGCGCTTGACGATCGACAGGCCGATGCCCTCGCCTTGCGGTTGCTGCGGTGCGGGGTCGGCGCCTTGCGGCGCTGTCGAAACGATCGCCGGCAGGGGCTGGACATGCGCGATGTCGCCTGAACGCTCGTGCGCCGCGACAGCCTTCGCCTGGTCGCTCGCAACCTCCAACGCGCCGGCCAATGCTGCGCCCTTGTCAGCACGCAGGCCCGGCCCGGTGTCGCTGACCTGAATGAACCAGCGTGCGGCGTCGTTGGCGGCGTTCTCGCCCCAGCTGATGGCCACCCCGCCCTGGCGGGTGTACTTGATGGCGTTGAGCACCAGGTTGTGCACGATGCGCCTGATCTTCACGGCGTCACCATCGACCACCAAGGTCGCCGGTCCGTCCAGGGCCAGGCGCAGCTGGCGGTCGTCTGCCGCGGCTTGCACTCCTTCGGCCAGCTCACGCAGCAGCCGCGAAGCGTCCACTTCGGCCACCGCGCGGTGCTCCTGCCCGCCCTGCAAGCGCGCCAGGCTGGTGACGTCTTCGAGCAAGGCGTGCAGGGCCCGCACGTTGCGATCCAACGAGCCGAGGAACTTGTCGCGCGCATCAAGCGTCGCCTTGGCAGACGTGAGGCCGGCGGTCGCCATGGCCACAACGCCCAGGTTGCCCCTTAAGTCGTGCGCGGCCTGTTGCCACAACGCCGCGCGTTGGGCATCGAGCTCGCGCAAGGTCGCCAATGCCCGCTCAAGGTCGGCAACCTCACCAGCCGCCTCGAGCTGCTGCAGCTCGAAGTACTGCGAGGTGCTTGACCCAATGGCCACGCTGTACAGCCCCGCCCAGATGGCACGCGCCTGGGCCATGACGCCCGGCTGGGTGCCGGGGTGCTGCACAGCGCAATCGTCCAGCTCGGCCACGACGCATTCATTCAAGCGCCCGAGTTCGCGCGCAACCTCGCTCAGGTCGAAGCCTTGCTGCCAGCGGTGCAGGCCGTGCGCGGCGGCATCCCCTCTTTGCTCGGCCACGGCCGCGGCACGCGATGGCGCATCGTGGGCGGTCAATCTGCGCTCGAAGTCCTGCAACAGCGCGGGCAGGTGATCGTTCAGCTGGGCCCGCGGCAATGATGTGCCCGTGGTCAGCTTGGGGTCGGTCGTCACCCTGCGCCGCCAGGCCTCCATGATGGCCTCGCGCCGCCCGGCCAAGTAGGGTGCCAGCGCGGCGAGTTGATCGTCATGGACAGGCATCAGCGGGGCCCCGAAGTGTGTGGCGAAAGCGCGGCGGGAGTATGCCCTTCGAAGCGACAGGGCTGGGGCGTGCTCAGTCCGCGCTGGCCTCAACCGTCGAGCAGATCGCCCCGGTAAAAGCACCACGCCGTGCCGTCGTGCAAGTAGAAGTGGCCATCGGCGCAGAACGCCTTGCCCGGAAAGAACTCGCGGTACGCCTTGGGCACAAGGCGTTCGAGCTGCGCTTCGCTCAGCTCATCGAACTCTTCGGGCGTGATGGGCATGCCCACGCGCAGCTTTCGTTCCACCATCACGACCTCACTCGAACTTCATGTTGCGCCATGCCTTCGGGCGCTCAGACACTCGCATCAAGCGTCAGAGCGGGCGTGGGCAGGTTTGGTTGATGAATTCGCGCAGCACCTGCTCGGCGCGCTGCGGCGCATCGGCCACCACGCCGTGCCCGCAGTTGGCGAACTCTTCATAGCGCATGGCGCAGCCCGTCAACGCTGCGGCAATGTCGCGCTGGCCTTGAATCGGCGTCATCGGGTCTTCCTGGCCGCCCAGGACTAACGTGGGGCAGGTGATGCGGTGCAGCTCGGGCAGGAAGTTGAAGCGCCGGCTTTCGCCATCGAAGCGCATGAACCAGTGCGTCACCTCCGGGCGGCTTTGCCCGCGTGCCCAGGCATCCGGGTCGGGCGCGCTGCGGGTGTACTGCGGCAGCGCCAAATCCAACCAGCGTGCCAGCGTCGTGCGATCGGTCTGGCGCTCGATGAAGCGCCGCCGCGCCAGCGCGCCGACTTCTGCGCCACCCAGGCGTTCGAACATGGCCACCTTGGCCGGCAGGTCACCCGGGCCCGATGCTTCAGTGCTCACCAACACCAGCGCACGCGCATGGCCGGGGTGGCGCGTGGCATAGGCCATGGCCACCATGCCGCCGAACGAGGCGCCATAGACGATGGGCTGGGT
This sequence comes from Burkholderiales bacterium, assembly GCA_043766725.1. GTDB lineage: Bacteria > Pseudomonadota > Gammaproteobacteria > Burkholderiales > Burkholderiaceae_C > Rubrivivax. The sequence goes on from JAYUHT010000108.1 coordinate 5,436, forward strand.
GATTTCCAGCGCCGCGCAGAAGGCCATCACATCGTCGGCCCACTGCGCCAGGTTCCAGGTGTCGGGCGAAGCGGCATCGCTGCGGCCGTTGCCGCGGTGGTCGAGGTAGACGACCTGGGCCACATCAGCAAAGCGTGAGAAGTAGGGCTTGTACAGCGCATGGTCAGCCCCCGGCCCGCCGTGCAGCAGCAGCAAGGTGGGCTTGGCGTGCATGTGCCGGCCGCGCGGCACCAGGCCGGCGCCTTCCACGTCGAAATACAGGTGGACGCCGTTGACCAGGATGCGCATGAAGCAGGCTCGTTTGAAGGATGCTTGGCATCGTAGTGCCTGCGCGTCTCGCTCGGCCATGGCTGCCCACTGGAGCGCCATGCCAGCCGCTCGGACGTGTGCGGCAGCAAGTCGAGGCACCGTCCTACACGCCCAGTGCGGTACGCTGCCTGATGCCTGCAACGCCAGCCGCCGACCCCAACCCCGCCGCAGTCGCGTCAGCCAGTCAGCCGCCACTGGCGCAGGCGCAGGAACCCGGAGCGGCGCCCGAATTGGAGCGCTTGCACCTGCACATGCCGATTGACGTGCGCAGCGTTTCACTGGGCATTTTGGCCGTGTTGGCCACCGTGTTTGCGCTGCGCTGGGCCAGCGCCGTCATCGTGCCGCTGATGCTGGGCCTGACCTTCAGCTATGCGCTCACGCCCATCGTCGACCGCATGGAACGCATGCGCCTGCCTCGCGCTTTCGGCGCCGCGTTGTTGATGGTCACCATCGCCGGCGGCTTGGGTTTTATCGGCTACAAGTTGAGCGGTGACGCCACCAAGCTCATCGAGTCGTTGCCCGATGTGGCGCAGAAGATCAGCCAGGCCGTGCGCGAGCGGCGCAGCACTTCAGAAAGCACCATCGACAAGGTGCAGAAAGCCGCGGTGCAACTCGAACAGGTGGCGCAGGAAAGCAGCCAACCGGCGCCTGTCACGACCCGCGGCGTGACGCGCGTTCGCATCGAGCGGCCGCAGTTTGATATCAAAGACTATTTGTGGACTGGCACCTTGGGGCTGGCCGCGTCAATCGGGCAGGCCATGGTGGTGGTTTTCGTCACCTTTTTCCTGCTCGCCTCGGGCAGCACCTTCCGGCGCAAGATGGTGAAAATCGCCGGGCCTGACTTCGCCACGAAGCGCTTGACGGTGCAGGCGCTGGACGAAATCACCGCGCAGATCCAGCGCTACTTGCTGGTGCAGGTGTTCACCAGCTTCCTGGTGG
>JAYUHT010000109.1:0-6679 GCA_043766725.1 Burkholderiales bacterium
AAGCGCACGCGCGTTCCGAAAGACGCCGCCATGGCCTGGGCAAACTCGGCCTGCGTCGGCGTGCTCGGTGCAACCGCATTCAACGCGCCGTTCAGGGCGCTGTGCGCCAGCGCCAAGTCGATCAGGCCCAATGCATCGGCCAGATGGATCCACGGCGCGGGTTGTCGGCCGGTGCCCAGCACGGCGCCCAGGCCGAGTCGGCTGCCTTGCGCGAGCATCGGATAGGCGCCATCGCCGCGACCCAACACCACGCCCAGGCGCAGCCGCACCACGCGCACGCCGAGCGCCAGGGCGCGGCTGGCTTCGTGCTCGATTGCCACGCACAGATCGGACTGAAATTCTCCCGGCTTCGGCGGGCTGTCCTCTGTGCAAAGCAGGCTGCCATCCCGTGCGCCGTAGTAGCCCACTGCCGAGGCGCTGACCAGCACGCGTGGGCGTTGCTGCAGGCGGCCAATCAAAGCCACCACCGCCTGCGTGACGCTGATGCGGCTGGCCAACAGCTCGCGCCGCCGCACTGCACTCCAGGGCAGGCCCAGCACGCGCGCGCCGGCCAAGTTGATGATGGCGTCAAGCTGCGTCTCACTCGGCAGGGCGTCCAGGCTGTCCACCACCCGCACGTCGGCGCCAAAGTGGGCGCGGGCTCGGTGCAAATCGCGTGTCAGCACGATCAGCCGGCGGCCGGCGCGGCGCCACTGGGCCACCAGGGCTCGGCCGATGAAGCCCGTGGCGCCAGTGATCAGCACGGCCGGCGCGTCGCACGGGTCAGGCGCTGGTGTGGGTGTAGCAGGGCCAGTCATGGCGAACAGCCAGCGCAATGACCAGGTGGGGCGTGCCGCATAACCGCCACTACGCCCCCAACCGCACCGGCTTGCCGCTGGTGGTGTCGAACGCCGCGCCGTCGCCCAGGCCGATGCGATAGAACTCGCGCAGCACGTTGCCCATGAAGCCGATCTCGACGATGGACACATCCTTGAACTGCGTGTTCATGCCGTCGGGCAGCACTTTGTTCATGTCGTCGGCCACGCTCTTCATCGCCGCCTGGATGCGCTCGTCGTAACGCGCCATGCTGTAGACCAGCGTGTTGTGCGGGTTGTGCGAGGCCGTCTCTTTGCCGTCCTTGATGACGTTGACGCCGCTCACGCCCACCGTGCGCGTCAGCTCGCGCGCGGCCTCGCTCATGTTGGCGTACACCGGCCCGGTGCAGCGCGGCAACGGGCCGTCGCGCAGGGGCGTCAGCGCCGCCGTGGCCTGGGTGTTGAACGCCATCATCTCGGTGTAGCCCGGGCCCGTCTTGGTCACGCCCAGGTCGAACCACCAGGGCGCGCCGGCGCCCTTCGAGGCTTCGGTGTTGTAGAAGCCGGTGAGTTGCAGGCTCAGCACCGGCGGCACCTTGTTCAGCGCCTTGAGCATCTTTTGCGGCGTGCCTGGGTCGGCGTTGTGCAGGTGCACCACCGTCACGTGTTGCAGGTTGAAGGTGCGCGCTTCGTCGGCCAGGCCGAGCGCCACCAGCCGCTCCCGCAAGGCGGGGTAGATCTTGTTGTCGAGCACGTCGGTCACGTCCTTGGGCAGCCGGTAGACGAGGCCGTAGGTGGCCTTGTGCTCGCGGAACCCGGGCCGCTCGAGCGCGCTGTTGTCGACCGCTGCGCGCGCGTGCGGCGCCAGGCCCGCGCCGCTGACCCCTGCTGCCAACAGCATGACTTGCCTGCGCTGAAGTTTCATGGCGATTCTCCGTGTCGAGGTGGATGGGCACGGGTGGCACGCACCCGCGGTTGAAATGGTACGGTGACGCGGTGGAGGTCGGGTGACATCGACGCGAAGCAAGTATCGTTGGGCAGCAGTGTCGCTGCGCCTGCAGCCCTGCCCGAAAAGATCACACCGTTTTCCACGCGTGCCGCAGCATGACCGCTGCGGTGCCTGTCCACCTGCCGGCAACGGCCCACTTCACGGAGAATGAATCATGGCACTCGACAAGATCCTCTACACCGCCCACGCCACGTCCACCGGGGGCCGCGACGGCGGCTCCAAGAGCGACGACGGCAAGTTGCAGGTCAAGCTCGCGCCACCCAAGGAAATGGGCGGCAATGGCGACGGCACCAACCCCGAGCAACGCTTCGCTGCGGGCTACTCTGCCTGCTTTCTGGGGGCGATGAAGTTCGTCGCCGGCCAGCAGAAGATCGCATTGCCGGCTGACACCAAGATCGATGCGTCGGTGGGCATCGGCCCCATCCCGGCGGGCTTCGGCATCCAGGCGGCGCTGGCCGTCACCATCCCGGGCATGGAGCGCGCGGCGGCCGAAGCCCTGGTGGCCGCGGCGCACCTGGTCTGCCCCTACTCGAACGCCACACGCGGCAACATCGACGTGACGTTGACCGTCGTTTGACGATGGTGATGACAGCCCGCGCTGCATGGACCGCCTCACATCTCGATGGCTGCCAGCAGCGCGCGCCGCGCACCGAGCAAGGCGTCGAGTTGCTGCTGCAACGGCACCGGCAGCGCCAGCGCGCCGCTCGCCACTTGCCGGGTGTAGGCCGCGGTGCTGGCGGCGTCGTTGTGCGCGGGCAAGCCGGGCAGGGCATGCAGGCTGCCGCCCTGCGCCGGCACGCTGAACTGTGCATCGAGCACGCCGTGCAGAAAGACATCCATGCGCGGCGTGCGCCGGGCGTCTGCCACGGGCTCGCCTTCGGTGCCGCGCATCAGCATGGCGTGGGCCTGCGTGGCTTGCAGCAGCTCGGCCAGCGAGGCGGCAAATTCGGGGTGGGTGTGGTTCACCACGCGCAGCGCGGGCGTGTCTGCTGCATGCAGCAGTTTGGCCACCGAGTGGCCACTGTTGCGCACACCCAGTTCCCGGCGCAACGTTAGAAATTCAGCCAATGGCGGGCAAAGTGATCGCAGCGGCATGAAGGCCGGCTCATTGCGTGCCCAGGCTTGGGCCAGGTCTGCGGCGCTGTGGCTCATGGCCAGGCCCAAGGCCTGGAACACCGCGGCGCTGGTGGTGCGCGCGGCATCTTCGGTCACGCCATGCACCAGCACCGGCACGCCTTGCTGCGCCAACAACAGCGCCAGCAGCGGCGTGAGGTTGGGCAAGCGGCGCGCGCCGTTGTAGCTGGGCAGCCAAATGGGGCAGGGGGGGCAGGGCGCATCTGAAACGTTAGGCAACGGCAGCAAGTGCGGCTGCGCCGCGCGCAAAAAACCCGCCAGCTCGGCCGCGGTTTCGCCCTTCACGCGCATGGCAATGGCAAAACCGGCACGCTGCGCCACGCTCGCCCGGCCATCGAGCACCGCGGCCATCAGCTCCTGGGCTTGCTCGCCATTGAGCGAACGCGCGCCATCCTTGCCGCGGGCAATTTCCTTGAGCAGGCTTTGGATGGTCACGGTATTGGTCACGGCAAGAGGGTGACGCCTTCGAGCCCGCAGCCCTGCACCGCGCGGCGCAACTCGGCGATGGCGGCAACGCGCGGGAAGCTGCGCCGCCAGGCCAGCACCACGCGCCGCGTGGGCACCGGCGGGCTGAACTTCAGGTACGCCACCTGGGCGTGCTTGGCCTGGGCCACGCTGAGCTGCGGCACCACGGTCACCCCCAGGCCTGCGGCCACCATGTGCAAAATGGTTTCCAGCGAGCTGCCTTCAAAGCTCTTGCTCATGCCTTGCGCGCCGCTGGCAAAACGCGCGAGCTCGGGGCAGACCTCGAGCACATGGTCGCGAAAACAATGCCCCGTGCCCAGCAGCAGCACGGTCTGCGCCTTCAGTTCCTCGGCGCTGAGCTGTTTGCGTTTGGCCAAGGGGTGCGCCTTGGGCACGGCGATCATGAAGCGCTCGTCATACAGCGGCGCGGTGGCCAGCCCGGCGTCGGCGAAGGGTTCGGCCAGGATCGCGCAGTCCAGCTCGCCGCTGCGCAGCATGTCCAGCAATTTGGCGGTGAAGTTCTCTTGCAGCAGCAGCGGCATCTGCGGCGTCTTGGCCATCACCCGCGGCACCAGGTGCGGCAGCAAGTACGGGCCGATGGTGTAGATCAGGCCCAGCTTGAGCGCACCGTTGAGCGGGTCTTTGCCGCTCTTGGCGATCTCCTTGATCACCGCCGCCTGTTCCACCACCTGCTGCGCCTGGCGCACGATCTGCTCGCCCAGCGGCGTGAGGCTGAGCTCGGTGCCGCCGCGCTCGAAGATCTTCACGTCAAGCTCTTCTTCGAGCTTCTTGATGCCCACGCTCAACGTGGGTTTCGAGACGAAGCAGGCCTGCGCCGCGCGGCCGAAGTGGCGTTCGCGCGCCACGGCCACGATGTAGCGCAATTCGGTCAGGGTCATGTGGTGATTCTGGCGCCCAGCCGCGCTGCGTTCTCACACGCTGGCGGGCACGCCCTTGGCCATTTCACGCAAGCGTGGCAGGCACGAGCCGCATTGCGTGCCGCACTTCAGCTCAGCCTGCATGCTGGCCAGGCGCTTGGCGGCATCGGCCGGCGCACGGGCCAGCACGGCCTGGATTTGCGCCGCGCTCACGTCCAGGCAATTGCACACCTGCTCGCTGCGCGCCGGCAGGTGCACCGGCGCCATGGCCGATGGCAGCAGCAGCATGCGCCCGGGCAGCGGCAGGGCATGTTGTTCTTGCAGCAGCGGCAGCAACCACGCCTGCGCCCGAGTGTCGCCGGCAAGCAGGAAGCCGCGCAACAACTGTGCACCGCCCACGCCGCCGCCCAAGCGCACGCAGCGCTGCTGGTGCTGGCGCGGGTCGGTGTAGTGCAGAGCCTGTGGGCCGTCGAGTTGCAGGGCCTGGGTCAGACTGGCGAGCAGGCCTTCAGCCAACGCTTGCGGCGCGGCAGCGCGCACCAGCACGCCGATCTCCGCCGCCGGCTCGCGGCCGAAGAGCACGCATGTGGCATAAGGCAGGTGGCCCAGCGCGGCCTGCATGGCGCTGCGCGCCGCCAGCGCCTGGCCCTGCGGCAACCAGGCCGCTGCCACCAGGCTGAAGGCCATGGGCGCGAGCTCCACGCGCACGGCTACATGCTTCAACTCGGGTTGTTGCGACTGCGGGCAAACGCTGGCTGCCATCAAGCCATTCACACCCAGGCCGCCCGCAAACTCACTGCCCCAGTGCATGGCGACGAAGGCCTGGCCGGGGGCGAGTTCGGCGCTGGCCTGCACCGGTAAATGCAGCTCGCCCTGGCGTGAACGCAGCTTGACCAGCTGGCCAGCTTGCAGGCCGCGGCGGCGCATGTCTTGCGCCGTCATTTGCACGCAGGGCTCGCTCGCCTGGCCAAAGGCCTTGGCCAGCGTGCCGGTGCGGCTCATGCCGTGCCACTGCTCGCGCAGCCGGCCGGTGGTGAGCGCGAATGGAAAGCGCGCATCGCGCGGCTCGGCCACACCCTGGTGCGCGGGGGCGCCGAAGCGCGCGCGGCCATCGGGGGTGGCGAAGTGGTGATCTGCGTAGAGCCGGCTCAAGCCAGATGTTTTGCCTTCGGGGTACGGCCACTGCTGCGGTGTTTCGAGCTTGGCGTAGGTGAGACCAGTGATGTCGAGGTCGCGCCCTCGGGTGCTTTCGCGGTGTTCGTTCCAGATGCTTTCGGCGCTGTCGAAAGCGAACAAGCTGCCGCCATCGAGCCGGCGCCGCGGCAAGCGTTGTTCGAGGCGCCGTCCCAGGTCCAGCCCAATCGCCCAGTCGTTGCGCGCCTGGCCCGGTGCGGCCACGGCGGCGCGCACGCGGCTGATGCGCCGCTCGCTGTTGGTCACCGTGCCTTCCTTCTCGCCCCAGGTGGTGGCCGGCAACAACAAGTCGGCATAGGTGGCGGTGGCGGTGTGGGCAAAGGCTTCTTGCAGCACCACGAACTCGGCGCGTTGCAGGGCGGCGCGCACGGTGGCCTGGCTGGGCAGGGACTGCGCGGGGTTGGTGCAGGCTATCCACAACGCTTTGATCTCGCCATCGGCCGCCGCTTCAAACATCTGCACCGCGGCCTTGCCCGGCTTGGCCGGCACATCGGCCAGGCCCCACAGCGTGGCCACTTCGGCGCGGTGCGCGGGGTTGTCCAGGCTGCGGTGGGCGCTGAGCAAATTGGCCAGGCCGCCCACCTCGCGCCCACCCATGGCATTGGGCTGGCCGGTGAGCGAAAACGGCCCGGCGCCGGGCTTGCCGATCTGCCCCGTGGCCAGGTGCAGGTTGATGAGCGCAATGTTGTTGGCCGTGCCATGCACGCTCTGGTTCAAGCCCTGGCAGTACAGGCTTAGCGCCGGGCCGTTGCTCGCAAACCAGCGCGCGGCCTGCACCAGCGCAGCCTGCGGCACGCCGGTCAAGCTTTCGGTTTGCGCCGGCGTGAACTCGCGCACGCGCTCGCGCAGGGCTTCGAAGCCGCTGGTGTGGGCGCTGATGAAAGCGGCGTCGGTCAGGCCTTCCCACAGCATCACATGCAGCAGGCCGTGGCACAGCGCGATGTCACTACCGGGCAAGAGTTGCAGGTGCAGATCGGCCGCGGCCGCGGTTTCGGTGCGCCGCGGGTCGGCCACGATCAGTTTCATTTGCGGGTTGGCCGCGCGCGCATCTTCAAGCCGGCGAAACAGCACCGGGTGCGCCCAGGCCGTGTTGGCGCCGGTGATGAACACGGTGCCGGCATGCTGCAAATCGTCATAGCAAACCGGCGGCGCGTCGGCGCCCAGCGTGGCCTTGTAGCCGGCCACGGCGCTGCTCATGCACAGGC
>JAYUHT010000110.1:0-6657 GCA_043766725.1 Burkholderiales bacterium
TCGAGCGAATTCACGGCCGCATCGAACGCTGTCGGGTCGGACTTCATGCTGGCCAGCACCTTGCCCACCGCGAGCGCGTCCTTGTCGCCGGTGATCAGGCTGTTGTAGCCGAAGCCGTTGTCCATCGACATGTCGCGATCGGTGGCGCGCCCGGCCATGGCCTTGACGTAGTCGAGCTTGGACGCCGAGGGTGCGAACGTGGCCACCGCGTCGCTGAGCGCCAGGGCCTCGTCGCGCCCGCTGAAGACGGAGGAGAGCCGTGCGAGCTGCGTGCCGTCGAGGTCTTGCGCCATCTCGTTGAACAGGTCGCGCTTCTCGTCGCCGGACAGGCCCTGCGCGCCGAAGATGCCGCCGCTGTTGATGTCGGAGGCCCAGCCCTTGAGGTCGCCGTCACTCAGCTTGCCGACGATGGCGTCGACGTCGCTGGCCGAGAACTGCTTCAGCAGCTTGTTGATCTCGTGCATGTGGTCGTTGCGCGAGGTGCCGAAGAAGCCGTCGTCACTGACGAGGCTGTGAATCTTCTGCGCTGCTTGGTCGACGGTGATTGGCATGGCGGGCCTTGTTGAAACGAACACGAGTTGACCGGGCCAGAGTAGCCACGCCAGCGGCTGGCGAACAGTTCGGGTCGGCCCGAGCTGGGGTGCGCCCTAGGAGCGTGGGCGGCAGAAGGTCGTCGGCTGCAACGCGCGAGAAACCGGCGCCGCTCGGTATCACCTCCTGCGCCCAGGGGCCTACCCTGAGCTTGTCGGTGCTCCCAAGCGGCACTCGGTTTTCGCACGTTTCGCTTCGACGCCTTCTGCCGCCCACGCTCCCCGCCCGGCCTCGGCTCCTCATTCATAACGATTGAAAATAGTCAACACCATGGACTTGAACCAGCGCCGCAGCGGCGTCTTGCTGCACCCCACCTCGTTGCCCGGCCCGCATGGCGTGGGCGATCTCGGCCCGGCCGCGCGGCACTATGTGGATTGGCTGGTCAGCGCCGGCCAGAGCCTGTGGCAATGGTTGCCCAGCACGCCCATCGGCCCGGGCAACTCGCCCTACATGAGCGTGTCGGCCTTCGCCGGCAGCCCCTTGATGGTGGCGCTGGAGCCCCTGGTGGGCGCCGGCTGGCTGGCCGCGCCGGTGCTGCCGGAAGGTGGGTTTGACGAGCGCCAGGTCGAGTTTGCCAAAGTGAGCGCCTGGCGCCTGGCGCAGTTGCGCCTTGCCGCTGCGGGCTTTTTCACCCAGGCCACACCGGCGCAGCTTGAGGCCTTGGCGCAGTGGCGCCAGGCCAATGCCTACTGGCTGGACGACTACGCGTTGTTCATGGCGCTTGAAACCGCGCACGGCGGCCAGCCGTGGTGGCTGTGGGCCGACGCGCTGTGCCGGCGCAAGCCCAAGGCGCTGGAAGCGGCGCGCGCTGAACAGGCGGGTGAAATTGCGTTCTGGGAGTTCGTGCAATGGTGCTTTGATGAACAGCTTGCCGCGCTGAAGGCTTATGCCCACTCACGCGGCGTGCACCTGCTGGGCGACCTGCCGATCTTCATCGCCCACCACAGCGCTGACTGCTGGGCGCGGCCTGATCTGTACGAGCTGGACAAAGACTTCCAACCCAAGGTGGTGGCCGGTGTGCCGCCTGATGCCATGGGGCCGCTGGGCCAGCGCTGGGGCAACCCGCTGTACCGCTGGAAGCGCATGGCCGCCGAGGGCCACGCCTGGTGGTGCGACCGCATGCGCCGTGCGCTGACGCAGGCCAGCGCCGTGCGCATCGACCACTTTCGCGGCTTTGCCGGCTACTACGAAATTCCCGCTTCCAGCGCCACGGCGCAAGACGGTCGCTGGCGCACCGGGCCGGGGCGCAAGCTGTTTGAAGACATGGCGCTGGCGCTGGGCGCGCTGCCCATCATTGCCGAAGACCTCGGCTTCATCACCCCCGACGTGACCGAGTTGAGAGACTACTGCGGCTTCCCCGGCATGACGATCGTGCAGTTCGCGTTTGGCGGCGATGCGACGCAGGAATTCCTGCCGCACAACATGGCTGCGGCCAGCGTGGCCTACACCGGCACGCACGATAACGACACGGTGCAAGGCTGGTGGCACGCGGCCAGCGCGCACGAGCGCGCCTATGCCGGCGCCTACCTGGCCTGCGGCGCGCACGATGTGCACTGGGCCATGATCCGCGCCACCTCGCAGTCGGTGGCCAACACCGTGGTCTTCCCGATGCAAGACGTGCTGGGGCTGGGCAGCGAACACCGCATGAACACGCCCGGCACCATGGGCGGCGCCAACTGGGCCTGGCGCTTTGAATGGAGCATGGTGGGCAGCGAGCCGGCGCGTGTGCTGGGGTTGATCAGCGCGGCCAGCGGGCGCGGGCCGTTCGAGCTGCTGCACCTGCCGCAGCCAACGCCGGCTAGCGCATGAGCCGGCAAGCCATGGCCAGGCGATTTTCACAAGCCCGCGCCAAGCTGGTTGATTGCCGCGAACATGGCGCTGGCTCGGGTGCCGAGCTGCTGCTGGCGGAAGGTGACTCGGCGCAGAGTTCGGTGCTGGCCGTGCGCGATGAGCGTTTGCAAGCCGTGCTGCCGCTGCAAGGCAAGCCCCTGAACGCCTGGGCCACGCCGGCGGCCAAGGTGGTGCAGCAGGCCTTGTTCCGCCAGCTCGCCGCGGCCCTGGGCCTGGCTCAGCCCACGGCAATAAGTGCAGACGAAGCCGCGGGCCTGCGCTTCGACCGTGTGGCGCGCGGCGCGGCCCGAGCTTGAGTTGCGCGTGCAGGCCTTTCGTGGCCTGGGCAGCCTGGCACCTGAGACCTTGCGCGCCTTGTGTGTGAACCCGGCCACGTGCGTGGCGCATGTGGTGGGCGTGCGCGATGTTCAGGCCGTGGTCGATGTGTTCGGTGGCCATGCCGTAAATTCCGTGCATGACAAACCCTAGCGACGACACGCTCATAGAGCCCATCAAGCAAGACCGCCTGTGGAGCGACAACGGCTGGACGGCGCGGGTGGTGAAGAACAACGACGACGACGGCTGGGCAGTTGAAATGTTCAAGCAGGGCGAACCCGAGCCCGCGCTGGTGGGCCCGTGGACCATGGGGCGTGACAAGCGCAACCCCAAACCGCTGGACACGGGGGCCTTCAACACCTTGGTGAAGACGGCGGCCGAGGTGGTGCGCCGGCATGAACAGCATCAGCATGCGCTGCTGCACAAGGCGCTGAGCATCACTTCAGCAGCGGGGGCGCGCATCGACGTGACGCTGGACATCGTGCCCGACGACGATGACCCGCATGCGCTGCTGGCGGCCACCAATGCGGCCGGAGAGCAGCTGGCGCAGGTTCGGGTGGGCGCGGGCTTCAAGCTCAGCGCCAGCAGCGCGCAGGCTTGGGTGGAGGATGAATTTCGCCGGCCGGCGAGCCGTTAGGCGTTCGGGGCGAGCGTCGCGGCGACGCCAAGGCTGTTCAGCCGCGCTGCATCAACCCTTGCAACATCATCGCCGTGGCTTGCCAGTTGCCCGCCATGGCGGCGCGGCCCGCAGCGGCGTAGGCACCGTCAGGCCTTGGGCGCAGGCGCAGCACGGGCGGCAGGCCGTAGCGCATGAGCAAGCCATTGGCCCACAGCCGCGCGCTGCGGCCGTTGCCGTTGGCAAAGGGGTGCATGCGCGCCCATTCGGCATGCGCCCAGGCGGCCAGGTCGATGGCCGCAGCCAGGCCATCTTCATCAAGGGTTTCGCTGCTTGGGTAGCGCGCATCGAGCGCCGCCACGGCGCGGCGCAAGCGCTGTTCATAACGTTTCAATTCAGCCGCCAGCTTGGCCGGCGCCGTGCCTGGCATGCCTTGCACGTCAACGCGATAAGTCTTCAGCCCGGGTTCGCCGCGAAAGTGGCCCACGAGCTTGGGGTTGGGAACTTGCAGGCCGGCCATGCAGCCGGCATGCCACTTGCGCGCCCAGGCCAGGGTGGGGCGTTGGCGCGCAAGCATGTCTGCGCGAATGCCGTGCAGCACCTGGCGCAGGTTGCTGCGCAGTTGCGGGCTGTCGGCGTCCCAGTCCGGGCCGCTGCCAGCGCGCTGATCAGCCACGCAGCAGTGCTTGAATTTCGGACTGCGCCGGCCCGGTGCTTGCGCGTTGCTGGCCTTCTAACGGGTCGCCCTTCGCATGCCGTGCTTCGGCGTCAACAAGATCTTCGATCGCCCGCTCAAAGCCGGGGTCGCTGCGGCGCCAGGCTTGCACTCGGGCCAGGGTCTGGCTCAGTTCGGCCACCACTTCGGCGCTGCGCTTTTCCAGATAGGCCTGCACCGCTTCATTGACCATGCGGTTCATGGGCTTGCCCGACACGCCTTGCAGCAAGGCCAAGCCCTCTTGCAAGGGCGCGGCCAGCCGCAAGGTCGTGGCTTTGGGCGGGGCGAGGGTGGCAACGTCGTTCATGGCCGAGAAGATACGGCAAAGCCACGCTGATGTCAAAACGAACAAATGACGTCACTGCGGCGCCGGGCACGATTTCACACAGGGTAGGTCGGCTTGCGCTTCTCCATGAACGCCTTCATGCCTTCCTCCAGGTTGCCGCTCAGCACCCCCAGCACCTGGTTGCGGTCTTCCAGGGCCACCACGCTGGGCAGGTCGTTGCCGTCCACCGCGGCCCAGAAGCATTCCTTGGTCAGGCGCAGGCCCATGGGCGAGGTGGCCAGCATGTCGTCGGCCAAGGCCTTGCCGGCGGCCTTCAGTTGATCCAGCGGCACCACGTCTGACACCAAGCCCACGCGCAGCGCGCGTTGCGCGTCGATGAAGCGGCCGGTGTACAGCAGCTCGGCCGCCACCGAGGTGCCCACCAGGCGCGGCAGGTGGTAGCTGGCACCCATCTCACAGCCGCTCAGGCCGATCTTGATGAAGGCCGCGTTCATCCTCATGTCTTCAGCCGCGATGCGCACATCGCAGCCCAGTGCGATGGAAAAACCGCCGCCCGCGGCATGGCCGTTGATCAGGCCGATGATGGGTTGCGGGCAGCGCCGCATGCGCATCACCAGGCCGCTGAAGTTGCGCTGGCCGTGCAGCAGGGCGGCGGGGTCGCGGTTCAGGTTGCCGCTGGCGGCCTTCAGATCCAGCCCGGCACAAAAGGCGCGGCCGGCGCCTTGCAGCACAACCACCCGCACGGCCAGGTTGGTGAGCGCGCGCTCGAAGTAGTCGTTCAGTTCGGCCAGTGATTCGGCTGTGAGCGCGTTGAGTTGCTCGGGCCGGTTCAGGGTGATCCAGTCGGCAGCGCCGTCTTGCTCGACGATCATGTGGCGGTAGGGCATGGTCTGCTCTTTCGATGGTGGGGTGGTGCGCATCTTGCCGCAACGCCGCGCTGCTTTGGCGCGCTAGCATGAGCCCATGATCGACACCCTGGCCGCGCTCGAGCGCCTGTACCCGCCGCCGGCCGAGCGCGCCGTGCGCAAGCAATTGGCCGCGCTCGACGAGCATTGCGCGCGCTTCATCGAGCTGTCGCCCTTCGTGGTGCTGGCCACGGCTTCGGTCGATGGATTGATGGATGCCTCACCGCGCGGCGGCGCACCGGGCTTCATTCAGGTCGTTGACGCGCACACCTTGCGCATCCCTGATGCACCCGGCAACCGGCGGCTGGACAGCCTGCGCAACATCATCGCCACCGGCCGCGCCGGGCTGCTGTTCATGATCCCGGGCGTGGACGAAACCCTGCGCGTCAACGGCCGCGCGGTGCTGAACGACGACGCTGCCGTGTGCGCCACTTTCAATGACGGCAAGCGCACGCCGCCGCTGGTGATTGAAGTGCGCGTTGAAGAGGCCTACCTGCATTGCGCCAAGGCGTTCATGCGTTCCAAACTTTGGAGTGCACAGGCGCAGGTCGAGCGCAGCCGCCTGCCCTCGTCGCGCGACATGCTGATCGACCACACCGGCATCGCCACGCCGCCCGAAAGCCGCGAAGAGATGATCGCGCGCTACCAGCCCGATCTGTGAGCGCCGCGGTTTGAGCCACGCCGCCGATTCCCGCTACGCCTGGCTGCGCCTGGGCGTGTCGCTGTTGTTGATGACGCTGGGCGGCAGCGGCATGTATGCCATTTCGGTGGTGCTGCCCAGCGTGCAGAAAGACTTCGGCGTGGACCGCGCCGATGCCTCGCTGCCCTACACGCTCACCATGATCGGCTTCGGCGTGGGTGGCATCGTCATGGGCAAGCTGGCCGATCGTGTTGGCGTGATGTGGCCGCTGCTGCTCGGCGGCGCCGGCCTGGGGCTGGGCTTCATCGCCGCGGCCAACGCCCCCACGCTGTTCTGGTTCATCGCCGCGCAGGGTTTGTTGCTCGGGCTGCTGGGCACCTCGGCCACCTTCGCGCCGCTGGTGGCCGACACCTCGCTGTGGTTCACCCAGCGGCGCGGCATGGCACTGGCCATTTGCATGAGCGGCAACTACGTGGCCGGGGCGGTGTGGCCGCCGGTCATTCAGCACTTCGTTGAACTGAGCGGCTGGCGCACCACCTACTTTGGTATCGGCGTGTTCTGCCTGGCCACCATGTTGCCGCTGGCCTTGCTGTACCGCGAACGCCCGCCCGCGGCGGTAGTGGGCGGGGTGCACAACGCGCAGGGCAGTGATCGTCCTTTAGGCATGGCGCCGGGCACGATGCAGGCCCTGCTCAGCGTGGCCGGCCTGGCCTGCTGCGTGGCCATGGCCATGCCGCA
>JAYUHT010000111.1:0-6650 GCA_043766725.1 Burkholderiales bacterium
CACTCAACACCTGCTGCGCCCGGTTGGCCGCGGCCACGAAAGCGCCGCGCCGGTAGTAGTAGCGCGCCACGTGAATTTCGTACTCGGCCAGCGAGTTGACGATGTAGTCCATGCGCAGCTTGGCGTCGCTGGCATAGCGCGACTCCGGGAACTGCTCGATCAGTTGCTTGAAGGATTGATAGGCATCGCGCGAGGCACGCTGGTCGCGCTCGGCCAAGGCCTGGCCGGCCAGACTGCCCAGAAAGCCGAGGTTGTCGTTGAAGTTGACCAGACCGCGCAGGTACAGCGCGTAGTCCAGGCCGGGGCTGGACGGGTTGAGCTTGATGAAGCGGTCGAGCGTGGCCAGGGCCAGCACCTTTTCGTTACTCTTCCACTGCGAGTAGGCCAGATCGAGTTGCGCCTGCTGCGCCAAGATGCTGCCCCCAGCACGGGCCTCAACCTTCTCAAGCGTCTTGGCGGCGCGATCCCACGCGCCGCTGTTCATGTCGTCCTTGGCCTCTGCATACAATTTCTCGGCGCCCTGGTTGGAAAAATCCTCCTTCGGGGTCGAGCCACATCCGGCCAAAAACAGTGCCGACACCAGCGCTGCCCAACCGGCGCCAACGCGCCAACTTCCAAATGCGGTCATGAACAATGCCGGGCCGGCCAAGCCGGTGGCGCCAGGGGTTGAGAAGGGCGCCGATTATAGGCAGCCGCTGCTCGACGACGCCGAGCCTGAACAGGCTGAAACGCTCTTCGAATCGCCATTTGAGTGGCGCGCTGGTGAAGTGGGTCTGGCGCAGCATGGCCAGCGCCTGGACAAAGTGCTGGTGGCCCTGGCACCGGAGTTTTCACGCAACCACTTGCAAGGCCTGATCGAGCGCGGCCATGTGCTGCTTGGCGGCGCGGTGGCCGATAGCGCTTCACGCAAGTTGCGCGCCGGCCAGGCGCTGCGCGTGCAGCTCGTGCCCACCGAGGAGAGCCAGGCCTTCCGGCCCGAGGCCATCGCCTTGAACCGGGTGTTTGAAGACGACCACTTGCTCGTGCTGAACAAGCCCGCCGGCATGGTGGTGCACCCGGCGGCTGGCAATTGGTCGGGCACCTTGCTCAACGGCCTGCTGGCGCATCACAAGGCTGCGGCGCACTTGCCGCGCGCCGGCATCGTGCACCGGCTCGACAAGGACACTTCGGGCTTGATGGTGGTGGGCAAGACGCTGCCGGCGGTGACGGCCCTGTCGCGCGCCATTGCCGCGCGCGAGGTGCACCGCGAATACCTGGCGCTGGCGCAGGGCGTGTTCGCACAGGCTCGCTTCAGTGTTGAAGCGCCGATCGGCCGCGACCTGGTGTCGCGCATCAGGATGGCGGTGGTGGCCGGTGCACGCGCGGCGCGCACCGACTTCGAGGTGCTGGCCCAATGTGGCGGCATGGCCGCGCTGCGTTGCACCTTGCACAGCGGGCGCACCCATCAGATCCGGGTGCATCTGGCACACACGGGTCACCCTTTGGTGGCCGACGGCGTCTACGGCGGCGCGCCAGCCTTGGGGCTGACGCGGCAGGCCTTGCACGCCGCGCAGTTGCGTCTGTTGCACCCGGCCAGCGGCGAAACGTTGGCCTTTGAATGTGCGCCGCCGCCAGACTTCGCGGCGGCCTGGAAGCAGTTGCTGCGCTCGGCTTGAACTAACCGCTACAATCGACGGCATTGCCTGTATGCACCCTGGCCCGCCTTGAGCGGCAGGTGCTGCCAGCCAGGCCGCAGCAAGGCAAGGGCGCAGACACTGCGCAGTGCCGCGGCCCGGGCGCCAGGCCGCAACCCCCGACTTAACGAAGCAATGCCCGGGCATGGCCCAGGGCCAGCCAGAAGACCCAGTGATGGCTCCCGTGGCGACCTGCAAGATTCGCCCACCGCCGCGCCGAGCGCGGCCCCGTTCAAACCCATGCCATGAATACACAGGATGCAAAGCGTGTCCTCGAAGCGGCGCTGATTTGCGCCCATGCGCCCATGCCCATGCGCGAGCTGCGCGTGCTGTTCAATGACGAGATCAGCCCTGACACCCTGCGCAGCCTGCTCGATGAGTTGGTGCGAGACTGGGAAGGGCGGGGCGTCGAGCTGGTACCGCTGGCCGGCGGCTGGCGCTTCCAGACGCGGCCTGAACTGCGCGAATACCTTGACCGGCTGCACCCTGAAAAGCCGCCTCGCTATTCGCGCGCGGCGATGGAAACGCTGGCCATCATTGCCTACCGCCAGCCGGTGACGCGCGGCGACATCGAAGACATTCGCGGTGTCACAGTCACCACGCAAATCATCAAAACGCTGGAAGACCGCGGCTGGGTTGAAGCCATCGGCTACCGCGAAACGCCTGGTCGCCCAGCCCTGTTCGCGACGACGCGGCACTTTCTCGACGACCTGGGTCTGGCCAGCCTGGAGCAGTTGCCGCTGCTGGGTGGCAAGGGCGATTCGCAGCTGCTTGATGACGCGTTGTTGCAGCAGGGGTCGCTGCTGCCGGAAGGCGCCGAGCCAGCGCCCGATGTTTCAACCGGGGCCGACGCCGGCCCGCCGCAGCCTGCCCCCGAAGCGTTGGCTGTACCCGCCCTTGAACCCCATACCGAAGCTACAGAAAACAACGCATGAGCCTTGACGAAGCCGATACGCCCGCACCGCCGCCGAAAGCTCGGCGCACGCGCAAGCGCGCTGACACGCCGGTCGAGGGCGGCAGCGTCGACCTTGACCTGAGCGTGTCGGCGCAAGACGCCATGGCCGCACCCGAGCAGGCCGCGGCAGCACCTCTGTTTGCTGAACCCAAGCGTCGCGCGCCACGCAAGAAGGCGGTCGTTGAAGCGGTGGCTGAAGCGAGTGTTGACGAGGGCATGGCAGCGTCTCACCAGCCAGCGCCCGCGCAGCAGCTTGGCGCCGCAGCACAGGCGCCTGAAATTCAGGTGGCCAGCGGCGAAGCCGTTGCCACTCGAAGCAGTGGCGGCAAGGAGGCTGTGCACGGCGAACCTGCAGGCGATAGCCCGGGTGCCGAGACAGGCGGGGACACAGGCGCCGTGGGCGAGCTCTTGGCCGAAGCAAACGGCAGCAAGCGCAGCCGCAACCGCCGCCGCGGGCGGCGCGGACGCGACCGCGAGCGCAGTGGCGAGCCGGGTGTGGAATTGCCCGGGCCTGTGTTGCCGCTGCCTGATGTGGGCGAGGTCTTTGCGCAGGTGTTGGCCGGTGAGTTCGATGCCGAGCCCGCAGCCGATACGCTGCCCGCCGTGGCCGTGCCGCACAAGCGCGTGCTGCTGCCCGAACCCGAGGCGCCCAAGCTGCAAAAGGTGTTGGCCCAGGCTGGCGTGGGCTCACGCCGCGACATGGAGCAGCTCATCCTCGAAGGCCGCATCACCGTCAACAACCAGGCAGCGCATGTGGGCCAGCGCATTTCGTGGGGCGACCAGCTGCGCATTGACGGCAAGCCGGTGAAGGTGCGTATCGCGCCGCCGCCGCCGCGCGTGCTGGCCTATCACAAGCCGGCCGGCGAAGTCGTCACGCACGACGACCCGCAACAGCGCCCCACCGTCTTTCGCCAACTGCCGCGCCTGGCGCATGGCAAGTGGCAATCGGTTGGCCGGCTGGACATCAACACCGAAGGGCTGTTGCTGTTCACCAATTCGGGCGAACTGGCCAATCAGTTGATGCACCCGCGCTTCGGCGTGGAGCGCGAATACGCGGTGCGCATCCTGGGCAACCTGGAAGATGCGGCGCGCGAAAAGCTGCTGGCCGGGGTTGAGATCGACGGCCAGGTTGCAGGCTTCAAAAGCATTGAAGACGGTGGCGGCGAGGGCGCCAACCGCTGGGTGCGCGTGGTCATCACAGAGGGCCGCAATCGCGAAGTGCGCAAGCTGTTCGAAGTCGTTGGGCATGCAGTGAGCCGCCTGATCCGCATCCGCTACGGCTGCGTGGTGTTGCCGCGCGGCCTGCGCCGCGGCGTCTGGGTTGATCTGGCTGAAGGCGATGTGCGCGCGTTGCGCCAGCTCGCGCGCCCGCCGCGGCCGGCGCCGGGCGAACAGCGCGAGCCGCGTGAACCACGTGAACCGCGCGACCCGCTCGCGGCGCCGCCAGCCCCGGGCAGCGAGAGCGAGCGTGCTGGGCGCAAGCGCCGGCGCGGCCGCAAGGGCGGGGTTGATCGCAACCCCGACGCCGTGCAACGCGCGCCGCAAGACGGACCGCCGCAGGTGGGGCCGGCGATGGAGCGCCCGCCCATGGATCGTGCGCCCGTCGATCGTGCGCCCGCGTTGCGCGCCCGCAGCGAGCGCGCGCCGCGTGGTGAGCCTGGCGATGACGGCCCCATTCCCAACCCCTTGCAACAGACCTACGACAAACGCGCGATTCAACAGGCGCGCCGGCAAACCCGCGAAATCAGCGATGACGGCCCGATCCCCAACCCGCTGCAGCAAACCTATGACAAGCGCGCGATGCAGTCCGAGCGCCAGGTGCGCGACGATTTCGGTGAAGACGGGCCCATCCCCAACCCCTTGCAGCAAACCTACGACAAGCGCCACGTGCAGCCGCAGCGTCAATTCGCCGGCCAGCGCAGCGGGCGCAAGGGCGGCCCCGGCCAGGGCGGCGGCGCGCCGCACCAGCCTGACCCGATGCAAACCGCTGTGGGCTACATCGGCGCCGACGCCTTCTTGCGCCCCGCCGGCAAAGGCGGCAAGGGCGGCAAACGTGGCGGCCCCGGTAAGCGCCCCGGTGGCGGGCCAGGTGGCCCGGGTGGGCCGGGTGGGCCAGGTGGGCGTGGCGGCCCGTTCAAGGGCGGCGGGCGCGGTGGGCGCGGCGGCCAGCGCTAGGTGTTGCTCGGCACGCCTATGCCGGGCCAGCACATACCCGCAAGCTAGAATTCAAGGCTTGCCAACCTGCAAGATTGAGGAGTGATTTCATGGCCAGCGAACGTACCCTGTCGATCATCAAGCCCGATGCCGTGGCGAAGAATGTGATCGGCCAGATCCTTGCCCGCTTTGAGGGTGCCGGGCTGAAGATCGCTGCCGCACGCATGATGCATTTGTCGCGCGCCGAGGCCGAGGCGTTCTATGCCGTGCACAAGGCGCGCCCCTTCTTCAACGACCTGGTGGGCTTCATGATTTCCGGCCCGGTGATGGTGCAAGCGCTCGAAGGCCCGAACGCCATCGCCCGCCACCGCGAATTGATGGGCGCCACCGACCCGAAGAAGGCCGAGAAGGGCAGCATCCGCGCCGACTTTGCCGACAGCATCGACGCCAATGCGGTGCACGGCTCCGACGGTGCTGAAACCGCTGCCGCGGAAGTGGCGTTCTTCTTTCCCGGCTTGAGCGTTTTCAGCCGCTGACGCGCGGCAACACGCATCAATCACGCTTGCCGCTGCGCCCATCATGAACGCGGCTCCGGTCAACCTGTTGGAATTCGACCTGGAAGGCCTGGCCGCATTTGTGGCCGGCCTGGGTGAGAAGCGCTTTCGCGCGGTGCAGCTTTTCCGCTGGATCCACCAGCGCGGCGCGGCCGACTTCGACACCATGACCGACCTGGCCAAGAGCCTGCGCGACAAACTCGCGGGCCAGGCCCAGGTGCAGCCGTTGCGCGTGATCAGCGAGCACACCAGCGCTGACGGCACCGTGAAGTGGCTGTTTGATGTCGGCGCGGGCAACGCGATTGAAACCGTGTTCATCCCCGAGGCCGACCGCGGCACGCTGTGCATCTCGTCGCAAGCCGGTTGCGCCGTGGGATGCAGCTTTTGTTCCACCGGCGCGCAGGGCTTCAGCCGCAACCTGAGCACGGCAGAGATCGTGGCCCAGTTGTGGCATGCCGAGCATCAATTGCGCGCGCGCCTGCGCCTGCCCGTCGGCACGCGGGTGATCAGCAACGTGGTGATGATGGGCATGGGCGAGCCGCTGCAAAACTACGCCGCGCTGCTGCCGGCGCTGCGCGTCATGCTCGATGACCACGGCTACGGGTTGTCGCGCCGGCGTGTCACCGTCTCTACCTCGGGCGTGGTGCCGATGATTGAACGCCTGCAAGCGGATTGCCCGGTGGCGCTGGCGGTAAGCCTGCATGCGCCCACCGACGCCCTGCGCGACGCTTTGGTGCCGCTGAACCGCAAGTACCCGCTGCACGAATTGCTCGCCGCCTGTGAAAGCTATTTGCAGGCTGCGCCGCGCGACTTCATCACCTTGGAATATTGCATGCTAGATGGCGTGAACGACAGCGATGCGCAGGCGCAGCTGCTGTTGCGGCTGGTGCGCGGCGAGCGCGAGGGTGCCGCGCCGGCCCGGCCGCTGCCCTGCAAGGTGAACCTGATCCCGTTCAACCCATTTCCAGGGTCTGGCCTGAAGCGTTCGAGCCGCGAGCGCGTGGCGGGGTTCGCCAAGGTCTTGCAAGACGGCGGCATCGTCACCACGGTGCGCAAGACGCGCGGCGACGACATCGACGCTGCCTGCGGCCAACTCGCCGGTGAGGTGCAAGACCGCACCCGGCTGCACGAACGCCGTGCGCGCACCATCATCCCCTTGGTGCCGCAGGCTGCGGCCGAGGTGCGGCCATGAGACACTCTGTGTCAACCCCCCGCAGTTTTGAGTACGAGTTGAGCGCCGCCATGGCGCGCCGGGTCGTAGGGTTTGCGGTCCGTCCAGGCGCGCCAGATGACGCGCAGCCAGGCTCGCGAGAG
>JAYUHT010000112.1:0-6626 GCA_043766725.1 Burkholderiales bacterium
TGCCCTTGCTGCCGGCCGGCGCATCGGGCAGGCGGGCCAGCACCAGGTGGATGATGTTCTCGGCCAGGTCGTGCTCGCCGGCGGAAATGAAGATCTTCTGGCCGGTGAGCTTGTAGCTGCCGTCAGCCTGCGGTTCGGCCTTGGTGCGCAGCAGGCCCAGGTCGGTGCCGCAGTGCGGCTCGGTCAGGCACATGGTGCCGGTCCATTGGCCGCTGGTGAGCTTGGGCAAATAAGTGGCCTGTTGCTCGGGCGTGCCATGCGCATGCAGGCAGTTGAAGGCGCTGTGTGACAAGCCCGGGTACATGGCCCAAGCCTGGTTGGCCGAGTTCATCATCTCGTACAGGCACTGGTTCAGCAGCACGGGCAGGCCCTGGCCGCCAAACTGGGGGTCGCAACTCAGCGCCGGCCAGCCGCCTTGAACGTACTGGGCATAGGCGGCGGCAAAGCCTTTGGGTGTGGTGACGGCATGGGTCTGCGCATCGTGCTTGCAGCCTTCTCGGTCGCCGCTGTGGTTCAGCGGCGCGAGCACTTCGGCGGCGAATTTGCCGGCCTCTTGCAGCACCGCGTTGACCGTGTCCACATCGAGCTCGGCGTGGCGCGGCATGCGCTTCAGTTCAGTCACGGCGCCGAGCAATTCGTGCATCACAAATTGCATGTCGCGCAGCGGCGGGGTGTAGTGCGGCATCGGTTTATCTCCCTACAAGGTGGATCAGTGGCGGGCCTTGCGCGGGGCGCTGGCTGGTGGCAGGTTGAGGCACGGGCGCAGCAGGCGCTCGAAGCCGGCGCGGGCATGCGCCACGGCTGAAGGGCTGCGCAGAAAGCGGGCGTCGTGGTGCAGCGCCAGGATCAGGCCATGGGTTTCGAACAAGAGTTGCGCCGCGTCGGTGTCGGCCTGGAGGTGGCCGTCTTCAATCGCGATGCGCATGGCGCGGCCAAGCGCGCCGTGCCAGGTTTGCACCATGTCAACCAGGGCGTCGCGCACCGGGCCGGGGCGGTCGTCGAACTCCACCGCGCCGCTGATGTAGATGCAGCCCGAGTCCACCTCTTCGCTGACCCGGCGCACCCAGCGCTCGAACAGCGCGCGCAAGCGCGGCAGGCCGCGCGGCTGTTTCATGGCCGGCGCAAAGACCTCGGCTTCGAAGCGGGCGTGGTACTCGCGGATCACCGCAATCTGCAATTCCTCACGCGAACCGAAGTGGGCGAACACGCCCGACTTGCTCATCTTGGTGACCTCGGCCAGCACGCCGATGCTCAGGCCCTCCAAGCCGGAGCGCGTGGCCAGTCGCAGGGCGGCATCGATGATCACGCCGTGGGTCTGGCGGCCTTTGGGCAATGCGCTGGCCAGCGCCGGGCGCGAGGCTGACGCGGCGGCTGATGCCGCAACTGATGCGGCAACTGATGCGGCAGCGGACGAGTCAGCAGATGGCGAAGCAGGGGTGCGCGACGAGGCGGCCATGGTGGCGTGAATGAAACGAACGATCGTGCTATTTTGCGGGAGACTTGCCCCATCAATGCCTGTGCCTGCGCACTATTTCTAGGCCGCCCTGCCTAGAAGATCACGGCAAAGGCGCATGATGGGTCTGGGTTCGGGGCGGAGTGAGCGCCTGTTGAACCCACTCTTGGGATTGTTTACCCTTGCCTTTCATGGACGTGCTGCAGCTTGATGTCTCGGGCCGCCCCCAGGCCTGGATCGCCCCACGCGAGGCGGCCGTGCTGTATGCCTGCGACGCCGTGGCCTGGACGCTGGGCACGGCCTGTCATGTGCTGCGCGGGGGCATTCAGCGTGCCACCGGCGTGCAGTCGCGCATCGAGGTGCACCCCATCATTGCCGTGCGCGGCGCGGTGCCGGCCCGGGCCTGGCGCATCACCCCGGCGCTGAGCAACCCCAAGTTGTTCAACCGCGACCGCCAGTTGTGCGCCTATTGCGGCGGGCGCTTTCACTTCAGCGACCTGACGCGCGAACACATCACCCCGGTGTCGCGTGGCGGCGTGGATACGTGGATGAACTGCATCACCGCCTGCCGCAGCTGCAATGGCAAAAAGGGCAACCGGCTGCCCGAAGAGGCGCGCATGAGCCTGCTTTACCTGCCCTACGTGCCGAGCCTGCATGAAGACATGATCCTGCGTGGCCGGCGCATCCTGTCCGACCAGATGGATTTCCTGCTGGCCAGCGTGCCCGCGCACAGCCGCTTGCATGGCTGACCGGCAACTGCCGTTTACACGGCAGGGTTAAGCTGGCTCAAGCTCGGGGTCAACGCCTGCGCACTGCCTCGCGTTGCCCTGTCATCCGTCATTTCACAGTGAGTCCACCATGAACCGCATGCTCGTCACCACCACCGCCCTGGCCGCGTTGTTAGCCCTGGGCGGCTGCACCACCACCAGCCCCGATGTCGTGTCACGCCAAGACGCCCAGCGCCTGTCCACGGTGCAAGACGGCGTCGTGCTGTCGCTGCGCCCGGTGGTGGTGGATGGCACGCAAAGCGGTGTTGGCGCCACGGCCGGTGGCGTGGTGGGTGGCATTGCCGGCTCGTCGGTCGGCGGGCGGCGTGAAGGCGTGGCCGTGGGCGTGATCGGCGCCGTCGTGGGCGGCCTGGTGGGCAACGCCATAGAACGCAGCGGCACGCGCGAAGAAGCGGTTGAAATCTTGATTCAGATGAAGAACGGCGAGCGCCGTTCAATCGTTCAGGCCAAAGCCGGCGAGACCTTGGCGGTGGGCGATTCGGTGGTCATCGTGGCCACCGGCGGCAAGGTGCGCGTGACCAAGGCGCCGGCGGTCACGGCGCCTGCGGCCGCGCCCCGTTCTTGAGCTGAAGTTACGCGGCCGGGCTGGCCGCCTCGCTGGGTGCGGCCACCGGCTGGGTCGCAACGAAACGGTCTTTCAAGTGATTGAAGTTGCGCAGCGAATGCAGGTGCAGGTAGAGCAACTCCAGCCCGTCGTTGCGCGCCAGCTCTTCCAGCGCCGCACCAGGCAGTTCGCGCAGCTTTTTGCGGTCTACCGCCAAAAAGCCGCTGAGCGATGTCTTGGGCCCGCCCGGCTGCGCCAAGTCAGCCTGCATCGGCGACAGCAGTTTCAGTTCCGCCAGCTTGCGGCCAAAGGCCTGGGTGCGCATGAACTGCGACTGGTATTCCTGCAAGAACTTCAGCACACCCTCGGTATACGGCGTGGGCTTTTGATCATCGCCAAACAAGCGCTGGCCGCGGCCGGCTGGGTTGAAGCCGCTGTAGGCCTCGTCGATGCACACCGTGAAGGTCTTGCCATCGGCTGCGCCTGAAAACACGAAGGGGTAGCGGCGCACAAAGGCCGGCACGTACTTGGCAGTCCACTTCGATGCAGCATCGAGGTACAGGTTCTGCTTGGCGCGCAAACCCAGGATGGCCGCGGGCATGACCTCGTCACCCTTGCCGGCGAAGACGATGGCGTAGTCGTCGCTGGCGGGCGCGAATTCCACCGCCATCAGCGGCACGGCGTTGACCTGGCGCGCGAAGGCGAAATCGCCGCCCGCTTGCAAGCTCCACGAACCATGGCGCAGATGCGTCAACGGCCCCGCGGTTTCGTAGATCAGCATCTGGGTGGCCATGGTTAACGTTCCCGTGCAGTCAGAGGTTTGATGATTCAATTATCGGGCGCCGCGCCGGCGCCGGCGCCAGTGGTTACTCCACCTTACCGATGCGGCGAACGGCCTGCGACATCAGGCGGGCATCAGCCGCCCAATAGGTTTGAAACTCCGGCGCGTCGAGGTACTCGATGGGGCTGCCGGCGCGCGCAATGGTGGCCACCACTTGCGGGTCTGCCGCCACCTTGCGTGCCGCCGAGCGCAGCCGCGCCACCACCTCGTCGCTCGCGCCCGCGGGCACGAACAGGGCCGACCACTGCGCAAACTGAATCGGCACGCCACGCTGTTTGAAGCTGGGCACACCGGGCAAGGCCGCCAGCGGCTGCTCGCCCCAATGCGCCAACGCACGCAGCTTGCCGGCCTTGATTTGTTGCGCCACGGTGGAGGGCCCGCTGGCCACCACGTCGACCTGCCCGCCGAGCAAGGCCAGCAGCGCCGGGCCGGCACCGGTGTAGGGGATGTGAACGATGTGCAGACCACTCTGCGCCTTGAGCATTTCCATGGGCACATGCATGGTGCCGTAGTTGCCCGAACTGCCGTAGTTGTAGCGGCCGGGTTGTTGCTTCACGTCGGCAGTGAAGTCGGCCAACGTCTTCCAAGGTGAATCAGCCCGCACCACCAGCACGGTGGGGTCAGCGGTGAAGCGCGCAATCGGCTTGAACTGGTTGAGCATGAACGCCGGCTTGCGGCCTAATAAGGCGTCGGCTTCGGGCAGGATGGAAATCGACGACAAGCTCAGCAGCAAGGTGTAGCCGTCGGCCGGCGCACGCGCGGCCAGTCCGATACCGGTGGCGCCGCCGGCGCCAACCTTGTTTTCCACCACCACCGGCTGCTTCAATTCGCGTGCCAGCGCCTCGGCCACGGGCCGCGCCACGGTGTCGGCCACGCCGCCGGGTGGGAAGGGCACGATCAGCGTGATGGCGCGTTCGGGGTAGCCGGTTTGCGCCAGCGCCATGCCGGCCCAGCACCAAGCCGCCACGCAGGCGATCACGGCGCGGCGCACTGGCCCAAATGGCGGCCGCTGCCGGGTCATCAACGAAGCATGTTGCATGGTCACTTTCGCTACCTGGGGTATGCCCGGGCCGGGCGGCCAAATGCTACGCTCGCGCCCCGGAAACTTCGCAGCACCACGAGACAGCCATGACGCGCAGGCCTCTGTTCATCAAGATGTTGTTGACGCTGGCCGGCGCCTGCTTCGTGCTGGCCCAACCCGCCCACGCGCAGGACTACCCGAACCGGCCCGTTCGCATCATCGTGCCCTTCGCACCCGGCGGCTCGGCCGATGTCTTCGGCCGCTACATGGCCCGTGCCTTGCAAGAGGCGCTTGGCCAGAACGTGATCATCGACAACCGGCCCGGCGCGGGCTCGGTGATCGGCACCGACGCCGCGGCCAAGAGCACGCCTGACGGCTACACGCTGCTGCTGATGTCCAACGCGCACACCGTGAATGAATCCTTGATTACGAACAAGCCGTATCAGCTGCTGCGCGACTTCGCGCCGATCGCGCCGCTGAACTATTCCGATTTGGTGCTGGTGGCCAAGCCCGGCCTGGCGCAGAACACCCTGCCCGAGCTGATCACTGCGGCCAAGGCCAAGCCGGGCGGCATGTCATACGCCTCGTCGGGCCCAGGCACGCCGTACCACATGGCCGGTGAGCTGTTCAAGGTGATGGCCGGCATTGACGTGGTGCACATCCCGTACAAGGGCAGCGCCGGCGCACGCAGTGATGTGTTAGGCGGTCAGGTCGAGATGATGTTCGACGCCATCCCGACCATGGCCGAGCAGATCAAGGCCGGCAAAGTCAAGGCCCTGGGCACCACGGGCAAGTCGCGCTCGGCCACGCTGCCCGACGTGCCCACCGTGGCCGAAAGCGTGCCCGGCTATGAAGCCACCATCTGGCTCGGGCTGATGGCGCCCAAGGGCACGCCCGCCGCGGTGGTGGCGCGGCTGCATGCAGAGGTGAGCAAGATCACCGCCAACGCCGACGTGCGCAAGGCCTGGGCCGCACAAGGCACCACAGCCATGACCATGGGCGTTGACGAATTCACGCGCTATGTGCAGGCCGACATCACCAAGTGGGCACACATCGTCAAGGTCTCCGGCGCCAAAGTCGAGTGAGCGCTGTCCCCTGCCTGAAGCTGCTGTGCGCGGGCGCGGCGCAAGGCCTGGTCAAGGCCTTGCAGCCAGCCTTGGCACCCTGGGCCACGCTCGATGCGCAATTCGGTGCCGTCGGCGCCCTGCGCGAAGCCTTGTTGGCCGGCGCGCCCTGCGACGTCATGATCACCACCCAAACCATGCTGGGTGAATTGATCAACAGCGGCGCCTTGCGTGCCACCGGCGCCGCCATGTTGGGCCGCGTGGCCACCGGCCTGGCCGTGTGCCGCGGCGCGCCGCACCCGCCGGTGGCCAGGCGCGCGCAATTGCAGGCTGCCTTGCAGGCCGCGCAGGCGGTGTATTTTCCCGACGCGAAGCGATCCACCGCCGGCATCCACTTCAGCCAGGTGTTAGATCAGCTCGGCCTGGCGCAAACGCTGGCGGCGCGCCTGCGCACCTTTCCCAACGGCGCCACGGCCATGCGCGAGCTGGCGCTGAGCGCTGACCCCGCCGCGCTGGGCTGCACGCAGATCAGCGAGATTCTTTACACCGAAGGCGTTGAACTGGTGGCCCCCTTGCCGCCCGGGTTTGAGCTGGCCACGGTGTACAGCGTGGCCATGTCATCGTCTTGCGCGCAGCTTGAACTGGCCGAGCGGTTCATCAAGCTGCTCACCGCACCGGCTGCCGCCGGGTTGCGGCACGGCGCTGGTTTTGAAGACTGACGAGAACACGCCGATGCGCCACACCCGTCTGCTGTTCGCCGTTGCCCTGTTGATGCAGTGGTTTGGTGCCGGCCTGGCCCAGGCGCAGGACTACCCCAACCGGCCCCTGCGCATCGTTGTGCCCTTCTCGCCGGGCGGCGCGGTCGATGGCCCGATGCGCGCCATTGCGCAAGAGCTGGGCAAACGGCTGAAGCAG
>JAYUHT010000113.1:0-17472 GCA_043766725.1 Burkholderiales bacterium
GGCCCACACCATCACGCTGCACTTGCTCGACGCGCCGGGCCGGGTGCGCCGCTTCGAGCGCAAGCATGCGGCACTGGCCGAGCGGCTGCCGAAGAAGGACCTGGCGACCTACCTGAACATGGCCGCCGAAACCTTGAGCCGGCTGAAACAGCACGGCAAGATTTAGCCAGGCACGACGCTCAATCGATCGGCTGCTGCGCGCGCAAGGCATCGACCTTCGGCTTGCGCACCTTGGCCAGCGCCTTGGAAATGAGCGGCCAGCACAGCATCAGCAGCGCCAGGGTGGTGATCGAGCCCACCAGCGGGTTCGAGAACATGATCGACATCTCGCCCTGCGACACCAGCATGGCCTGGCGGAACGAGTCTTCGGCCTTGTCGCCCAGCACCAGCGCCAGCACCAGTGGCGCCAGCGGGTAGTCGAGCTTCTTGAACACATAGCCGATGACACCGAAGCCGAGCATGAACCACACATCCAACATGGCGCTGTGCACGGTGTAGGCGCCGATGGCGCAGATGACCACGATCACCGGCGCGATGATCGAGAACGGTATGCGCAGGATGGCGGCAAAGAACGGCACGGTGGTCAACACCACGATCAGGCCGACCAGGTTGCCCAGGTACATGCTGGCGATCAAGCCCCAGACGAAATCTTTCTGCTCCACAAACAGCAGCGGCCCGGGTTGCAGGCCCCAGATCAGCAAGCCACCCAGCAGCACCGCCGCGGTGGGCGAGCCCGGAATGCCCAGCGCCAGCATGGGCAACAGCGCGGCCGTGCCGGCGGCATGCGCGGCGGTTTCAGGGGCGATCACGCCCTCGATCTCGCCCTTGCCGAAGTTCGGGCCGTTCTTGCTCATCTTCTTGGCCAGGCCATAGCTCATGAATGAGGCGGGCGTGGCGCCACCGGGGGTGATGCCCATCCAGATGCCCACCAGCGAACTGCGCAGCGAGGTGACCCAGTACTTGGGCAGTTGCTTCCAGGTTTCCCACACCACCTTGCGGTTGATGGCGGCTGACTTGCCCGAGAACTGCAAGCCTTCTTCCATCGACAGCAAAATTTCGCCGATGCCGAACAGGCCGATCACGGCGATGAGGAAATCGAACCCGCGCATCAGGTCAGGAATGCCGAACGTTAGACGTAACTGGCCGGTGACGGTGTCCATGCCCACCGCGGCCAGGGCAAAGCCGATGGCCATGGCCACCAATATCTTGAATGGCGAACCCTTGCCCATGCCCACGAAGCTACAGAAGGTGAGCAGGTACACGGCAAAGAATTCGGGCGCACCGAACTTGAGCGCGAACTTGGCCACCATGGGCGCCAGGAAGGTGATCATCAACACCGCCACCAGCGCGCCCACGAACGATGAGGTGAAGGCAGCCGTCAACGCTTGCCCGGCCTTGCCCTGCTGCGCCATGGGGTAGCCGTCGAAGGTGGTGGCCACCGACCACGGCTCACCCGGGATGTTGAACAAGATCGAAGTGATGGCACCGCCAAACAGCGCACCCCAGTAGATGCAAGACAGCATCACGATGGCCGAGGTGGGCGACATGGTGAAGGTGAGCGGCAACAGGATGGCCACGCCGTTGGCGCCGCCCAAGCCCGGAAGCACGCCGATGATCACGCCCAGGATGATGCCCACGAACATCAGGCCCAGGTTCATCGGCGTGAGCACCACCGCGAAGCCTTGCATCAACGAATTCAGCTCTTGCATGAAATCAAACTCCGCAATGCGTGGCAGGTGTCAATAGCCGAGGAAGCGCAGGGGTTCCAGGCTGCCTTTGAACAGCGGTACCTTGAACCAGACCTCGAACATGAAGAAAAACAGCGCGCAAACGATGACACCGGTGAGCACGCTCTTGAGCCAGGTGTATTTGCCCAAGATGATCATGAACGCGGCGATGTAAATGGCCGAGGCCACGTACAAGCCCAGGAACTGCGCGGCCAGCACGTACACCGCGGCCGGGATCAACACCTGCATCACACGCGTGAGTTGCAGCTTGTTGACAAAGGCGCCGTCGTCTCGGGCCTTGCCGACGAGCGCCTGCACGAAGATGCCCAGGCTGGACAAGCACAGGATCAGCCCGATGTAGAAGGGGAAGTAGCCGGCGCCCGGGCCGTCACTGGCCCAGCGCGCGCCGAGCTTCCAGGCCGCCATGGCGACCAGCAAGCCGAAAGCAAAGACCAGCGCCGCCACGACCGCATCGACCGTGTGGTTGCGCGCCAGCGTCGGGCCGGCATCGTCATCGAGTGGCTGTTCTGTGCTCATCAAGACTCCAAAAAGGAGTGGCCTGCACACGCAGACCGGTGAGGGGCGGTTGCGCCCAAGGCGCGCCAAATTGTCGGCCGACCTGGCCAGGCGGAGCGCCGGCCCGAGCAGAGCTGGCGCGCACCTTGGCCTGGCCTCTTACTTGGCCATGAAACCGGCTTCGGTCATGAGCTGCTTGTGCAGCGCCTCAGCGCCTTCGAGCCACTTGCGGTATTCGGCGCCCGAAACGGAGGTGGTGTTGAACGCACCCTTTTCCATGAACTCTTTCCAGTCCGGCGTGTCGCGCACCTTCTTCATCAAGTCGCTGTAGTAGGAAACCTGGTCAGCTGCCACGCCTGGCGACATGAAGATGCCGCGCAGCATCACATAGTCAGTGGGCACGCCCGCTTCCTGGCAAGTGGGAATGTCGTTCCACGACATCGTGGCCGTGACCTTTTCCTTGTAAGGCATGCGCGCAGCGTCGAACACGCACAGCGGGCGCAGCTGGCCAGCACGCCACTGGGCCACGGCCTCGATCGGGTTGTTGACCGTTGAATCCACATGTTTGCCCACCAACTGCACCGCCACTTCACCGCCGCCCTTGTAGGGGATGTAGATGAACTTGGTGCCGGTGGCTTTCTCCAGGCCCGCGGTGAGGATCTGGTCTTCCTGCTTGGAGCCCGTGCCGCCCATCTTGAACTTGCTCGGGCCCGCGGCCTTCACGGCGGCGATGTATTCCTTGGCCGTCTTGTAGGGCGTCTCGGCATTCACCCACAGCACGAACTGGTCGAGCGCCATCATCGACACCGGAGTCATGTCTTTCCAGTTGAACGGCACGCCAGTGGCCATGGGCGTGGTGAACAGGTTGGACAGCGTGATGATGATCTTGTGCGGGTCGGCCTTGGCTTCTTTCACCGCCAGGAAGCCCTCGGCGCCGGCGCCGCCAGCCTTGTTGACGACGATCATCGTCTCCTTCATCAGCTTGTGCTTGACGATGATGCCCTGGATCAGCCGGGCCATTTGGTCAGCGCCGCCGCCCGTGCCCGCGGGCACAACGAATTCAACCGGCTTGCTCGGCTCCCACGCCTGGGCCGGGCCGGCCAACAGCGCAGCGGCAGCGGCCAGTGCCAAGGGAATGAACTTGACACTGCGGCGAAGGCGCAGGTTGCTGAATGACTTGAGCTTGAACATGGTGTCTCCAATTTCACGAAGTGGCGCAAAGCCGGGCGCACGCACTGGCTTGCACGCGGGCATTGCCACGATTCTTTTTGAGCCGCGCGATCGTCGCGCCCCCGCCCCTGTCCGGCGCTTGACCGCAGTCAAGTTCCGCGAAAAGAGCAGCTGCGATGTTGATCGTGCTGGCTCGCCTAGGCAAGCGAGCGTGCCCACCCTTGAACGCGCGCGCGCACCCGCCCAGCATCAGGGCTGACCCTAAAATCTGCCGGCCCCTGACCCAGGACAACCCGACCCAGGACAACCCATGAGACAGCCCAGCCGCCCGAAAGGCTCCAACACTGCAGTGCGAAGCGCGGAGGTCTTCTGATGAGCACGCAGCAATTGCTTGAGCAATACGGCCCGCGCGAGGCCATGGACTATGACGTGGTCATCGTCGGCGCTGGCCCGGCCGGGCTGGCCGCGGCCATACGCCTGAAGCAGCTGGCACAGGCACAGGGCAAAGAGGTTTCGGTGGTGGTTCTCGAGAAAGGTTCGGAGCCTGGCGCACACATTCTTTCGGGCGCGGTGATGGACCCCGTCGCCCTGAACGAATTGCTGCCCGACTGGCAGGCCCTGGGCTGCCCTTTGCTGCAACCGGTGACGAGTGACGATGTGCTGTTCTTGAGCGAAGCCGGCAGCACGCGCACGCCCGATTGGCTGGTGCCCGAGTGCTTTCACAACCACGGCAACTACGTCATCAGCCTGGGCGCGGTGGTGAAGTGGATGGGCGCGCATGCCGAAAGCCTGGGCGTGGAAATCTTCCCCGGCTTCACGGCAGCCGAAGTGCTGTATGACGAGCAGGGCCGAGTCACCGGGGTGGCCACCGGCAACCTGGGCGTGGGCAAGGACGGCGTGCCGAATGAAAGCTTTCAGCTCGGCATGGCGCTCAACGGCAAGTACACCTTCTTTGCTGAAGGCGCACGCGGCCATCTGGGCAAGCGGTTGCTGGTGAAGTACGCGTTGACTGAAGGGCGCGACCCGCAGAGCTTTGCCATCGGTATCAAAGAGCTGTGGGAAGTGCCCGCTGCCAAAGCACAGCCCGGCAAGGTGGTGCACACCGCGGGCTGGCCGATGCTGGATGAGACCTTCGGCGGCGGTTTCCTGTATCACCTGCAAGGCAACCAGGTGACGCTGGGTTTCGTCATCGGGCTCGACTACAAGAACCCCTGGCTGAGCCCATTCGACGAGATGCAGCGTTGGAAAACACACCCGGCGATCCGCGCCCACATCGAAGGCGGCAAGCGCATCAGTTATGGCGCACGCGCCATCAACAACGGCGGCTTGCAAGCCCTGCCCAAGCTGGTGTTCCCGGGTGGCGCCTTGCTGGGTTGTGACGCCGGCACCATGAACGCTACGCGCATCAAGGGCAGCCATGCGGCGCTGAAGACCGGCATGCTCGCGGCCGAAGCCGCATTCAAGGCACTGGCCGCCGGGCGCGCACACGATGAACTGGAAGCCTACCCGCTAACGTTTGAAGCAAGCTGGTTGCACAGCGAACTGCAACGCACCAAGAACTTCAAGCTGTGGTTCAAGAAGGGCAAGCTGATCGGCAACCTGATGACCGGCATCGAACAGTGGCTGTTGCCCAAGCTGGGAGTGAACGCGCCACCGTGGACGCTGCACAGCAACCAGGCCGATCACCAGGTGCTCAAACCGGCGGCTGAGTGCGACAAGTTCGACTACCCCAAGCCCGACGGCGTGTTGACGTTCGACCGCCTGTCAAGCGTGTTCGTCAGCAACACCAACCACGAAGAAAACCAACCCGCCCACTTGACGCTCAAAGACGCCAGCGTGCCGGTGCAATTGAACCTGGCGCGCTACGCCGGGCCGGAGAGCCGCTACTGCCCGGCCGGGGTGTACGAGTTCGTGAAAAACGATGACGGCTCAGACCGTTTGCAGATCAACGCGCAGAACTGCGTGCACTGCAAGACCTGCGACATCAAGGACCCCAGCCAGAACATCGTCTGGGTCACGCCCGAAGGGGGCGGCGGGCCGAACTATGCGGGGATGTAGTACCGAATACTGATAGGCGAGGTCATCAAGCGGCTGCCGCGGAACCGGCTTCGCCGGGCCGCTGGCAGCGCCCCCTTGAGGGGGCGGCCGGAAGGCCGTAGGGGGTGTTCCAACTTAGGCGGGCCGGCGTTGGGTTGCCGGTGCCGGGCCACGCCGCTCAAGGTGACGGAACGTGATGCGGCCCTTGCTCAAATCGTAGGGCGACAGCTCCAGCGAAATCTTGTCACCGGCCAGGATGCGGATGTGGTTCTTGCGCATCTTGCCTGAGGTATAGGCGACCAACTCGTGGCCGTTGTCGAGCTTCACACGGCAGCGTGAGTCGGGCAGGATTTCCATCACCACCCCGCTCATTTCGATCAGTTCTTCCTTGGCCATTCGGCCTCCTTCAAAAGCAGGGTTGGGCAGCGCAAACGGCCAAGCCGCCGGCCTTGCGGCAGGCGGCTTGTTCGGGCCATGCAACCTGATGGGGCGTTCAGAGTGGAACGATCTTCGAAGCCTGCGGGCCCTTTTCGCCCTGCGTCACTTCAAACTGCACACGCTGGTTTTCGGCCAGGGTTTTGAAACCGCTGCCCTGGATCTGGCTGAAGTGGGCGAACAGGTCTTTGCCGCCGTCATCGGGCGTGATGAAACCAAAGCCCTTGCCTTCGTTGAACCACTTCACGGTTCCGGATTGAGTCGTCATGTCTATTCCTGAAAATGGCTGGCGCACACGTGCACGCCAGGCGGCAAGAGCCAAGAAAATCTGCGTTGGGGATCGATCAGGGCCGGCCAACGGAACGTTGGTGCGACACAAATTGAAGACCTGCGGGTGGACCGTCTTTGGATGCCTACAAGTGCGATGTTACATCGCGCGCCCCTAAGCCGAGGTATTGACCTGACAGCACCCTTGCCCGATGCTCGGCGGCCGACGCCCAAAATGGCCGCTGCCTGATTGCAAGGCAAAGAACAAGTGCAAAGTTCACAACACCCAAGGGTGCGGCCGTGAATATTCATCTTGCCTGGTCTTTCCGGGCGTAACAGCTTACAACGCAGCACGCTGCGCCGCTCTCGGCGGCCGGCGTGAGTCGGTTCACCTGGAGATCGTCATGCTCACTTCCGTTCAACTGGATTCACGGCGCAAGACCCGCACAGGCTCGCTCACTGGGCTGCACCTGGCAGCAGCGGCCCTGCTGGGCAGCAGCCTGCTGCTGGGCGCCACTGCTGCGCGCGCTGAAGCCGCCAGCGCCATCGTTGTCACGACATCGGCGCTGGCCACGCCGGTCACCTATTCGCGCCCGGCCGCCACGCCGGCCCTGCCCACCTGGGTGGCATGGAAGGTGACGGTGGCCAACAACGGCAGGAACGTGGTCAACCACATCACCTTTGCTGGCGCGACCACGGTGCTCACCCCGGGCGAAACCGCGTCGTTCCTCACGGCTGAGGGCCTGGGCGGCGCGTCGGTCAGCTGCACCACCACCAACCCGGCCCAAACTGCCGTGAGCTGCGACCTGGGCACCCTGCGCAGTGGCGGCGATGCAGTGAGCTTCGTGCTGATCTTCAAAGGCCCGGTGGCCGTGGCCGCGCCGCTGCCTGCCGACAGGATCGACTTTGCATGGCAGGCCACCTATGCCGAGGCGTTGAACGACAACACCGGCGCGGCAAGGCAAGACACTCAGACCGGGCTGGCCGCACCCGTCGCGCTGGGCACACCGCTGGCCACCAAGGTGCAGAGCACTGTGCCGCGCAGCGGCGGCACGTTCTTCACCGGCAACACCGGCGTGGCCACGGCCGCCGACCCCTGGACCACGACGGTGGCGGTGCCAGGCCGGTTGACCTACACCACCGCGCTGATCGAAGAGTTCATAGATGCCAATTCCTGCTCGGCTGATCTGCTCACCTGCAACCTCAGCAGCCTGACCATTCCGGGCAGCTTCTCGTTCCTGCAAATCACGCTGCGGCGCGACACCACCACCATCAAATCCGGCGCGAAGATCAGCAACGCCAAGGTCTACTACGCCGCAGACGGCGTGAACTTCGCCGAGGTGCCCAACTGCGCTGATTCAGGCGGGCCGTATATCGGCCAGCCCTGCATCGCTGCGCGCACCGCCTACACCAGGAAGAACGCGCCGAGCGTCGAATGGGAAGGTGATTGGGAGTTCGTGATCCGCGCGTTGGACAACGGCCAATATCGCGGTTGACCTGAAGCCGGCGGCCCGGTGCCGCGCAGCCCTCAGCGGATGGCGGCCGCGCGCGGCCGGGCCAGCCAGGCGCGGGCACGAGCGGCCGAAACCACGTCGCCTTTGCCGGCATACAGCACCAGCGCTTCGTTCATGGCCGCGTTGGCCTCGCCCTCGCGCGCGGCCAGCCGCAACACAATGGCCAACTCGCGCCAGGCGTCGGCCCGCAGGATCGGGATTTCAGTGCGCTGAGCCCATTGCACGGCTTCACGCGCCAGGGCCTCACCTCGCACCACATCGCCGGCACGGGCCAGGATGCTGGCTCGCGCCACCCGCCATTGCACTTGGGCATCGACGTCGTCTTGCGCCGCCACCTGCTCTGCTGCTTGGGTGAACGTCAGGGCTTCTTCGTCGCGCCCCAATTCACGCAGCGCGCGGGCCAGCAGGGCAGACAGCGTTGACAGGTAAAACGTCTCGCCGCTGCGTTGCAGAAAACCATGATCGGCGCGCACTTGCGCCTCAGCACTTGCCAGGTCGCCAGCCAACAGTTCGATGGCCAGCCAATCGACGCCGGTGGCCGCGGCGTTCACACCCTCACCCAAATCGCGCAAGGCGCCACGGGCTTCGCGCAACAGGCTGCGCGCCAGATCGAATTCCCCGTTCATGGCACGCAGTTGCGCCAGCGTGCAGGCAATGGCGTTCTCCACCTGCCGGTTGTCCAAGCCTTCGGCCAGGATGCTTTCGCATTGCTCGATTGCTGCGGGCACCGGCGTGGGGCCGAACAGGGCGCTGGTGGCCAACGCCATGGCGGCGCGCGCCGCGATGCGGGCGTTGCCGGCGCGCCGGGCGTGATGCATGGACTTGGCCACCGCCGGCCCGTTTTGGGCATAGGCGCCGGCAATGCCGTGCACAAAACCCACCAGCCGCCAAGCAGTGGCCAACACGTCGTCGGCCTGCTGGGCTTCAAGGGCGGGAATCAACTCGCTGGTCAGGCGCAAGGTTTCTTCACTCCAGCCCTCTTGTTCGCCGC
The DNA here is from genome assembly GCA_043766725.1 of Burkholderiales bacterium. Classification (GTDB taxonomy): domain Bacteria; phylum Pseudomonadota; class Gammaproteobacteria; order Burkholderiales; family Burkholderiaceae_C; genus Rubrivivax. Next base: position 8,658 of record JAYUHT010000113.1, read on the forward strand.
TGTACAGGCGCAGCAACATGCCCACCAGCTTGGCATCGGCCTGCACGCTGGGGTCATGTTGACCAGCCGGCGCCTCGGTGCACTCAGTCAGCACGACCCGGGCCTCATCAAAACGGCCCAGCTCGGTAAGCGCCTCGCCCAGCTCGGGCAGCAGGGCATGGCGCGCCGCGTCGCCCGGGCGCGGGATGGCCACCGCGCGGCGCAGCAGGCTGGCCGCCGCACCCATGTCGCCACGCGCGAAGGCGCGCTTGCCGCAACGCGCCAGGCGCGCACAGGCATCCTGGCCCAGCGCTTGGCCGGCCGCGTCGAGCGGGCCCAGCTCGCTGAGGTAGCGGTGCGCCTGTTCGAGGTGGTAGCCCAGGATCTCCTCGAACTCCAGAGCGCGGTCGCGGTCGGCGTTGACGCGGTCGGCCCAGCGCACGAACTCGGCGTGCAGATGCGCGCGCTCGCGCTTGAGCAAGCCGCCATAAACGGTTTCGCGCACCAGGTGGTGGTGAAAGCGGTAAACCACCTCGGCGGCAGCGCTGTGCGAGGGCTGCACGAACTGCTTGCGCGCCAGGCTGCCGAGCTGCTCGTCGATGCCCTCGCGCATGGCCAGCGGCGCCAGGGACTGCACGGCCGAACGCGCAAATTCAAGGCCGATGACTGACGCCGGCTCGACCGCCGCGCGTTCGCTGCGCGCCAAGGTGTCCAGGCGCGCTTCCAACAGCGCCTGGATGGTGGGTGGCACCGCGATGTCGGCCAGCGCGCCGGTGCTGACCCACTGCCCAGCCTCCTGTCGCAACTGGCCGTTGTCGACCAGCATCGACAACATTTGCTCCACGTACAGCGGGTTGCCTTCGGCCGCCTGCACGATGCGCCCGACCACGTCTTGTGGCCAACCGGCCGCGCCGAGCAGATGCGTCACCACCTGGCCGGCCGCGGCGTCGCTCAGCGGCGCCAGCACCAGGCGCAAGGCCTTGTCGCCCTGGCTCCATTGCGGGTGGCGCTCGAGCAGCTCGTGGCGCGCCGTGCCTAGCAGCAAGATCGGGCTGGCGGTGCGCGACTGCAACAGCTTCTCGATCAACTCCAACAAGGCGGGCTCGGCCCAGTGCAGGTCGTCCACCACCAGCACCAACGGGCCCTGCTCAGCCAACGTTTGAAAGAACTTTTTCACCGCCCAATGCAGCTCGTCGGTGGGGAACGGTGTGTCGGCCAGCCCGGCCACCGTGGACAGCCGGGCGGCGGCGTCAACATGGCCGAGCATGGCCAGCAGCTTGGCCTGAGCCACCTGCGGCGTGTCGTCATCGTTGATGCCGGCGGCCTCGGCCACCATGCTGCGCACGGGCCAGAACGTGATGCTGTCGCCGTAGGGCAGGCAGCGCCCGCGCAGCACCCGCGCCCCGGCGGCAATGCCCTGCACCACCTCCAGCACCAGACGCGACTTGCCCATGCCGGCGTCGCCCACCACGGTGGCCAGCCGGGTCACACCGCTGCGGCAGACTTCGGCATAGGCCTCTTGCAGCGCGGCCAGTTCGGGCTCACGCCCGACCATGGGCGTGTCGCTGCGGCGCAGGTTGCCCTCCAGGCCGCGCACCGCGCGCAGCCGCCAGGCGGGCACGCCCTGGGCCTTGCCTTTCAGCTCAAGCGGTGCCACCGCTTCAGCGTCAACCGCGTCGCGCACCAGGCGGTAGGTCAGGTCGCCCAGGTACACCGTGTCGGGCTGTGCCACTTGCTCCAGCCGCGCGGCCACGTTCACGGCGTCACCGGTGGCGAGTTTTTGATCGGCGCCAGGCGCGTCGTTGGCCACCACCTCGCCGGTGTTCACGCCAATGCGCTGCACCAGGGTCACGCCATGCTGCAAGCCCAGCACGCGGTTGACTTTCGCCAGCGCCGCGCCCATGGCGGCGGCGGCACGCACCGCGCGCAGCGCATCGTCTTCATGCGCGCGCGGCAGCCCGAACACGGCCATGATGGCGTCGCCGATGTACTTTTCAATCTTGCCGCCGTGGCGCGAAATTTCCGCCGCCATGGCGCTGAAGTAGCGCTCCTTCACCTCGTGCAAGGATTCAGCATCGAGCCGTTCACCCAGGGCGGTGGAACCTTGCAGGTCGCAAAAGACGATGGTCACGGTCTTGCGCACCTCGTGTACCGGCAAGGGCGCCGCCGCGCCGGGCAGCGGTGTGCCGCAGTACCCGCACAGGCGAAACTTGGGCGGGTTTTCTTCGTTACAGCCGGGGCAAATCAACATGCGGGAAGTCTACGCGGCAGCGCCGTGCAACACGCCATCAAGGTAGTGGGCCGAGACGGTGTCAGCCCGCTTCGTTCATGGCGCGGTCGACGACTTGCTGATGAACCCCTGCACGCCATCGAGTGCACAGGGCAACATCATGTTGCCAGCCATGGTCTGGGCGGCATCGGCGTAGGCCGCGGCGATGCCGGCTTCGGCTTGGCGATAGAACAACGCCTTGCCCAGCGCCAAAGCGTCGCGCGGCTTGGGCAGGATGCTGGCGATGAGCGTTTCGAGCCGCTCGTCCAACTGCGCCGGCGTCACCACATGATTCACCAACCCGCGCTCCTGCGCCTGTTCGGCGCTGATGAATTCACCCGTCACCAGCATCTCGAACGCTGCCTTACGTGAAACGTTGCGCACCAGGGCCACGCTGGGCGTGGCACAGAACAGGCCCAGGTTGATGCCGCTCACCGCGAAGCGCGCCGTGCTGGCGGCCACCGCCAGGTCGCACATGGCCACGAGCTGGCAACCGGCCGCCGTGGCCACGCCTTGCACGCGGGCGATCACCGGCACCGGCAAAGCCTGCAACGCCAGCATCACGTCGCTGCAGCGCTTGAACAGGGCTTGGTAGTACTCGGGCGAAGGCTGCGCACGCATCTCTTTCAAATCGTGCCCGGCACAAAAGGCCTTGCCCGCGGCGGCCAGCACCAGCACGCGCACGGTGTCATCGCCCTGCACCGCCGCCACCTCGCGCGCCAGCGCCGCGAGCAGGCCTTCAGACAAAGCATTGAACGCGGCGGGCCGGTTCAAGGTGAGGGTGACCACGCCGCGCGCGTCGCGCTGGGTCAACAGGACTGGGGCGCTCATATCGCTCATATCGTTCACTCAAAGGCCGAGGCGCTCTTGGCACGCTCGCGCAGTTGGAATTTCTGGATCTTGCCGGTGCTGGTCTTAGGAATCACCTCGAAGCGGATGTCCTTGGGCACCTTGTACGCGGCCAGCAAGCCCTTGCAATGGTTGACGAGTTCGGCCGCGCTGGCCTGCGAACCAGGCTTCAACTCGACATACGCCACCGGGGACTCGCCCCACTTCGGGTCGGGCCGAGCCACCACCGCGCAGGCCAGCACGGCGGGGTGGCGGTACAGCGCATCTTCCACTTCGATGGACGAAATGTTCTCGCCGCCGGAAATGATGATGTCCTTGCTGCGGTCTTTGATCTTCACGTAGCGGTCGGCCTCCATCACCGCCAGGTCGCCGGTGTGGAACCAGCCGCCTTCGAAGGCCTTGGCGGTGGAAGCCGGGTTCTTCAGGTAACCCTTCATCACGATGTTGCCGCGGAACATGATCTCGCCCATGGTCTGGGCATCGGCGCTCACCTCGGCCAGGGTCTCGGGGTTGCACACGGTCATGCCTTCCTGCATGGGGTAGCGCACGCCCTGGCGGCCATTCAATCGCGCCTGTTCAGACAGTGATTGCGCCGCCCATTCAGGCCGCTTCACCGCCACGCCCGCCGGGCCGTAGGACTCGGTCAGGCCATACACGTGGGTGATGTCGAAACCCATCTGCGCCATGCCTTCAATCATCGCCGCCGGCGGCGCGGCGCCGGCCACCATGCCGCGCACACGCTGCGTGATGCCTGCGCGCAGCTCTGCCGGCGCATTGATCAGCAAGTTATGCACGATGGGCGCGGCGCAGTAGTGATCTACCGCATGCTCGCGCATCGCCGCCAGGATGGCCGGCGCCTCCACGCGGCGCAAGCAGACATGCGTGCCGCCCAGCAAGGCCAGCGTCCACGGGAAGCACCAACCGTTGCAAGGGAACATGGGCAGCGTCCACAGGTACACCGGGAAGTGCGGCATGGTCCAGCTGGCGGCGTTGCACACCGCGTTCAGGTAGGCCCCGCGGTGGTGGGTGACCACGCCCTTGGGGTCGCCCGTGGTGCCGCTGGTGTAGCTCACGGCAATGGCGTCCCATTCATCCTGCGGGCCTTCGAGCTTGGCCAGCGGCGCATGGGTGGCCAATAAGGCCTCGTACTCGTGCGCGCCCAGGCGATCACCCGGGCCGGTGTATTCGCTGTCCGCCACGTCGATGACGATCGGCGTGCGGCCATGCTCGGTGCGCAGGATGCGCAGCGCCTGCGCCATCACCGGCGCGAACTCGCGGTCGGTGATCAGCACCTCGGCTTCGCAGTGGTGCAATTGCCAGGCCAACAGCGGCGCATCGAGCCGGGTGTTCAGTGTGTTGAGCACGGCGTTCAAGGCCGGCACGGCGTAATGCACTTCCACCATTTCGGGTGTGTTGGGCAGCATGGCGCTCACCGTGCAGCCGCGCACCACACCCAGCGCGCGCAAGGCTGCTGCCAGGCGCGCCGTGCGTTCGCGCACCTGGGCCCAGGTGTAGCGGCGCGCGCCATGGACCACGGCGGGCAGGTCGGCAAACACCTCGCCGCTGCGCTCGACAAAGCTCACCGGCGACAGGGCGACGAAGTTGGCGGCGTTCTTGCCAAGGTCTTGCTCATAAATGTTCATGTGCTTGCCTTTGCCAATGCTTGGTCGATGTCCCAAAGAATGTCGTCGATGTGCTCCAGCCCCACCGAGATGCGAATCATGTCGGGCAACACGCCCGCCGCGACTTGTTGCGCGTCATCAAGCTGGCGGTGCGTGGTGCTGGCCGGGTGGCTGATGAGTGTGCGCGTGTCGCCGATGTTGACCAGGTGGCTCATGAACTGCGCGCCTTCAATGAACTTCACGCCCGCCGCCACGCCACCCTTCACCCCAAACGCCAGCAGGCCTGACGCGCCCTTCATTTGGCGCCGCACCAGTTCGTGTTGCGGGTGCCCGGGCAGGCCCGGGTAGTTGACCCAGGCCACGGCCGCGTGCGCTTGCAGGAATTGCGCCACGGCCAATGCATTGCTGCAATGCCGCTCCATGCGCAAGGGCAAGGTCTCAACGCCTTGCAGAATCTGCCAGGCACTCATGGGTGACAGGGCTGCGCCAAACACGCGCAGGGTTTCCATGCGGCAGCGCATGGCAAAGGCAAAGTCGCCAAACGTTTCAAGGAACTTGACGCCGTGGTAGCCGGGCGAAGGCTCGGTCATGCCCGGGAACTTGCCGTTGCCCCAGGGGAAGCCGCCGCCCTCGACCATCACCCCGCCCAGCGTAGTGCCATGGCCGGCCAGGTACTTGGTGGCGCTGTGCACGACGACATCGGCCCCAAATGACAGCGGGTTGCACAGGAACGGGCTGGGCACGGTGTTGTCGATGATCAAGGGCACGCCATGCGCATGCGCCACCTCGGCCACGGCGGCCATATCGAGCACCACCATGCTCGGGTTGCCCAGACTCTCAGCGAACACCGCGCGCGTGTTGGGCCGCATGGCCGCGGCAAAGGCCTGCGGGTTGGTGGCATCGACAAAGCTCGTTTCGATGCCGAACTTGCGCAGGTTCACCGCCAGCATGGTCACCGTGCCGCCGTACAGCGCGCCGGCGGCCACGACATGGTCGCCGCTTTGCAAAATGGTCATCAAGGCCAGCGCCTCGGCGGCCATGCCCGAGGCCGTGGCCACGGCAGCGCGGCCACGTTCGAGTGCGGCCACGCGCTCTTCCAGGGCCGCCACCGTGGGGTTGCTCAGGCGCGAGTACACGTTGCCAAAAGTTTGCAGGTTGAACAGGCTGGCGGCATGCTCGGCGCTGTCGAACACGAAGCTCGTGGTTTGGTAGATCGGCAAGGCGCGCGCGCCGGTGGCGGCGTCGGGTATCTGCCCGGCATGGATGGCCAGGGTTTCGGGTTTGTAGTGGCGGTCTGCCATGGCTAACTGACCCAACTTGGCCGTTGAGCGGCAATCACGCCGGTGTTCACACCGGCCCAATGCAAGCCACCGAACAGCCGCGCATGCTCGATCTTCACGCAGCGGGTCAGCACCGCATCCAGCCCCGCGGCGCTGGCCAATGCATCGGCTTGCAGGTTGCTCACGCCGATCTGCTGCCACAGGCATTTGGCCCCGATGGCCAGCGCACTGTGAGCAATGGGCACCACGTCTTCGCTTCTGCGGAACACATCGACCATGTCGACCGCGTACGGAATGTCTTCCAGCCGCGCATAGCAGCGTTCACCCAGGATGGTTTCGTAGCGCGGGTTCACCGGCACGATGCGGTAGCCGTGGTGCTGCATGTACTTGGCGGCAAAGAAACTCGGCCGGTGCCATTCGGCCGACAGCCCCACCACGGCAATGGTTTGGCAGGCCTTGAGAATGCGGCGCAGGCTGGTGATGTCATCCAACATGGCGCAATGGTAGGCCGCAAGTTGGCGCGGGTGCCGTGGCTATACTGCCTGCCGTCAGGAGAGCGCCCGGTGCGAGCCGAGCCGCCGAAGGCGAAACCGGCAGCACCGAGCCGGCCTAACGCTCAGGCAAAGAGGACTGACTTTTCTCCTCGCTGGAGAGAGGCCGCACCCGATGCGGCCCACCGAAGGGGCAAGGCCCGCGGCCTGCAAAATGCAGGTGCGCCCAGGCCGAATCTCTCAGGTAGAGCGGACAGCGAGGGCCACTGCCCCCTGCACTTTTGCAGGGCACCAGATGCCCCTCGCAGAAAGCTCGCCATGACCGCAGACCTGCTGAACACCCCGCTGCATGCGCTGCACCTCGAACTCGGCGCCAAGCTCGTGCCGTTTGCCGGCTACGCGATGCCGGTGCACTACCCCGGCGGCATCATCGCCGAGCACCGCCATTGCCGCAGCGCCGCGGCGCTGTTCGACGTCTCGCACATGGGCCAGTTGCGCCTCGTGGGCGACGACGCCGCGCGCGCGCTGGAAAGCCTGGTACCGGTGGATGTGCTCGACCTGCGCCTGCACCAGCAACGCTACGCGCTGTTCACCAATTCAGCCGGCGGCATCCTTGATGATCTGATGATCACCCGGCGCGAGGCCGACCTGCTGCTGATCGTCAATGCCTCGTGCAAGGCGGCCGACACCAAGCACCTCATCACCCACATCGGCCACCGTTGCCAGGTGGTGCCGCTGCCCGACCAGGCCCTGCTCGCCCTGCAAGGGCCGCAGGCGGCCACGGTGATTGCGCGCCTGAGTGCTGACGCGACGGCGCTGACCTTCATGACCGGCGCGCACATCAATCTGGCCGGCGCTGAATGCTTTGTCACGCGTTCGGGTTACACCGGCGAAGACGGCTTCGAGATTTCAGTGCCGGCGCACCAAGCCGTTCACCTGGCGCGCGCGCTGTTGGGCAACCCCGAAGTCAAACCCGCCGGCCTGGGCGCACGCGACACCCTGCGCCTGGAGGCCGGCCTGTGCCTGTATGGGCACGACATCAACGAAACCACCACCCCGATTGAAGCCGGCCTGCAATGGGCGATCCAGAAGGTGCGCCGCCCGGGTGGCGCGCGCGCCGGCCACTACCCCGGCGCCGCCGCCATCGAGGCGCAGTTGACCAGCGGCCCGGCCATCAAGCGTGTGGGCCTGCTCGGTCTGGAGCGCGTGCCCGTGCGCGAAGGCGCCACGCTGTTCGACGCCCAGGGGCGCCAGCTCGGCCATGTCACCAGCGGCACGCTCAGCCCGGGCGTGAACCAGCCCATCGCCATGGCCTACCTGGCAGCCAACCACGCCGTGCTGCACCACGAGGTCCATGCCGACGTGCGCGGCAAGCGCCTGCCCATGCGCGTCACCACCCTGCCCTTTGCCCCCCACCGCTACCACCGCGGTTAACTTTTCATCTCACTCAACCGGAGCCCACGCCCATGACGACCATGTTCACCCCCGACCATGAATGGATCAACATCGAAGACCACGAAGCCGCTGTCGTGGGCATCACGTTGCATGCGCAAGATGCCCTGGGCGACGTGGTCTTTGTCGAACTGCCCGAAGTGGGCCGCACCTACAAGAAGGGCGACGTGGCCGGGGTGGTGGAGAGCGTGAAAGCCGCGGCCGACCTGTACATGCCGGTGGAAGGCGAAGTGGTCGAAGTGAATGAGGAACTGCGCAACAACCCCGGCCTGGCCAATTCAGACCCCATGGGCAACGGCTGGTTCTTCAAGGTGCATGTCACGCGCATGGAGCAGTTTGAACAACTGATGGACCCGCCCGGTTACGACGCCTTGTTGAAGAAGCTTTGATGCGCACCGGCCACGCCATGACGTTCACCCTTGCCGAGCTGGAGAACGCCAGCGAATTCCACGCCCGCCACATCGGGCCCGATGCGGCCGATGAGCTGCACATGCTGTCGGTCATCGGCGCCGCGTCACGCGCCGCGCTCATCGAGGCGATCGTGCCGAGCAGCATCTTTCGCCGCCAACCGATGGCGTTGCCTGCGCCGGTGAGTGAAGCCCAGGCGCTGGCCGAGATCAAGGCCCTGGCGGCACGCAACCAGGTCTTGCGCAACTTCATCGGCCAGGGCTACCACGGCACGCTGGTGCCCGGCGTCATCCAACGCAATATCCTTGAAAACCCGGCCTGGTACACCGCCTACACGCCCTACCAGGCCGAGATCTCGCAGGGCCGAATGGAGGCGCTGGTCAACTTCCAGACCCTGGTCTGTGATCTGACCGGCATGGCCATCGCCAATGCATCGATGCTGGACGAGGCCACCGCCGCGGCCGA
>JAYUHT010000114.1:0-2463 GCA_043766725.1 Burkholderiales bacterium
GCCACGCTGCCCTGGTAGCAGTCGTCCAGGCCCTTTTCGGCCAGCGTCTGCAGCGTGCGCGCCAGCGCCGGGTAGCGCTTGAGCGTGTCCACCGTGGGCAACTGCGGCGCCCCATCGGCGGGTTCGAGAAACTGGCCGGCAAAGCCCGGCAGCTGGCCCAGTTCGGGCAGAAACCTGGCTGTGAAGTTGACCTGGCTTTGTGTCACCGGCGCGCCTTCGCGGGCGTACCAGATGGCGTCTTGCAGCAGGCGCGAAAGCGGCATCTTGCCGCCCATGCGCGCCGAATGCGCCAGCGCCAATTGCCAGCCCGAAACCGCGCCGGCCACGGTGTTGGCGGCCAACGGCCCGCGCGCCGGGATGGCCGTGCAGCCGTGGCCGGCGTAGAAGTCCAGCGTGGCCAGGCCGGCGGCGCGGCCACAAGCGTCGATGGCCACCGGCTCGCGGCCGGGTTGTGAGATGAGCCAGAAACCGTCGCCGCCGATCGAGTTCATGTGCGGATAGACCACGGCGATTGTGGCGGCCGCGGCCACCATCGCCTCGATGGCGTTGCCACCTTCGCGCAGCACGGCCAGCGCGCTGCTGGCGGCCAGGTGGTGTGGCGCGGTGACCATGCCGCGCGGGGAAGTCAGGGTTTGGCGCATGGTGATGTCAAGCGTTAAGGTAGGTGTCGGCCATGGCGCTCAGCGCCGCTGTGTAACACGCCATGGGCACGCGAACGATGCCCGCGCCAATTTGCCCGACGCCCGCTTCACGGTGCGCAATGCCGGTGGTGACGATGGGGCGAATACCGCTGTCCACCACCTTGCGCACGTCAATGCCACAGGGGGCGCCGGCAAAGTCCAGCGCCGGCAGGCTCAAGGCCGGGTTGTGCGTGACGGTCACTTCAAACATTTCGCGGCTGTAACGAACGGCGTCACTCACCGTGCCACCCGCCAGCAAGGTGAGCGCGGGCGAGGCCGCGAACGAGCAGCCGCCGAAGCCGGCGGTTTCGGTGATGGCGCTGTCGCCAATATCGGGGCAGGCGTCGGCTTGCTTGAAGCCGGGGAAGAACAGGCCTTGCGGCAGGTCCGATGCGGCCGTGAACCACTGCGAACCCAGGCCGCAGATGCGCAGGCCGGTCTGCGTGCCATTGCGCGCCGTGGCGGTGACCACGCTGCTGAACGGGACGCCGTGCGCGGCGTCCATGATGGCCTTGCACGAGACCATGGAAAAGTTCAGGAAGAACTGCGAGGTCTTGGCCACGAAGTCAAGCGTCTGGTGGATGTGCTCGGGCGGCGGGCCGCCGCGCTGCGCAGCCAGCGCCGCCAGCGGCACGGCCAGCGTCATGAAAAACAGCGCGGTGGAGGCCGCATTGCGGCTGTGCACTTCATCGCCCATCAACAAGGCCTGCGATTGAATGGCCTTCAGGTCGATGCCGCCGTTCTTGTCGAATTCTTGTCGCACCGCCGCCTTGAGCACCGGGGCCAGCACGGCTTCGAACCATTTCAAACGTTGCAGCACATCCGGCCCGTTGGCACCAAACCGCAGGCAGCGGCCAATGCCTTCGTTCAAGTTGGTGTAGGCGCGGTTGCCATGCGTGGCGCAGCGCACCTGGATCAAGGGCATGCTGGCGCTGATCACGCCGGTCATCGGCCCCACGGCCTGGAAGTCATGGCACTGCGCGAATTCGACTTCGCCGCGTTGCAGCATCTGGTGCGCCTGCTCAGGCGTTTGCGCCCAGCCTTCGTACAGCACCGCGCCCATCAACGCGCCATGCATGGGGCCGCACATGTCTGCAAAGGCCACCGGCGGGCCGGCGTGCAGCAGCAGCCGCGCGCCCTTCATTTGCGGCCACACGCCGTCGGCGCGCAAGGCAATGTCTTCCCACATGGGGCGGGCGTTGATGATGCGCTGCGTGGCTTGCGCGTTGGCCGCTTCAATGCGCTCGTCGCCCAGCAGCCGGGCGAGTTGCCAGGCCAGCTCGGGGTCGGCGTTGCCGGGCGGGCGCCACACCACGTGCGCCAGCGTGCCGCCGGTGGCGGTGATGCTGGCGTTGAAGCCTTCCAGGCCGATGTTCAGCACGGCCGGCGGTTGGGTGAGCAAGGTGTTCGCGTTCATGGTGTGTTAACGGTTCAAGTGTTCAGCGTCAGCAGCAAGCCGGCCAGCATGTCGGCGCCCGAGCTGGCGCCCAGGCCCAGCACGGCCCGCGTGTGGTGCTCGATGGCGGCGGGCTCGTTGCCTGGCAGCGCCGCCAGCAGCTCGTGCAAGACGCGGTAGCTGGCGCCGTTGAACAGGTCAGCCAGCAAATGCGCGCTGATCTCGTTGGTGGCCGTGCGCGCCGCCTCAAGCAGCCGCTGCCGCACGCCGGGTAAATGCTCACGCCAATCGTTAGGCGGCGCATGGGCCAAGGCGAAGAACACGCCGCCGATGAAGTCGTCACCACTGGGCGTGAGCCCTGGGCCCAAGCCGAGCACGCGCAGGGCC